>JBAXDH010000143.1:0-8513 GCA_037141055.1 bacterium
ATCAACCAGGAGCAGGGATAAAGGCAATGTGACTGCCTCAATTTTTGAAAAAAGGGACCCCAGGAACAACAGAATACTGTAGATCAGAAATTTTCGATTTTTCTGAGGCTCTGCCAGGTAACGGATATAAGCGATGATTGATCCAAGGTAAAATAAACTATACAGCACATCTTTCCGCTCCGAAATCCAGGCGACAGATTCCACCCTCATCGGATGGACTCCAAACAACAGGGCCCCGAATGCTGCATAGGTGAGGTCAATTTTAAGCAGACGGAGGAGCTTAAACGCCAGCAATGTGCATAAAATGTGCAGGATCAGGTTTGTTGCATGGAATGGCAAAGGGTTGTCCCCGAAGAGTTTGTATTCAATGGCAAACGTCAGCAAAGGAAGCGGCACATAGGACCCATTTACCTGTTTGGTAAACATTTGGAGGACGTGCGTCCCGTTCAATTCCCGAATCAGAGGGTTACTTGTTACATACTTCTCGTCATCCCAGGTTTGCATGAACCCGTTTTTTAAAGACGGGAAAAATGAAATGAAGGTAATGACAACAATGACCAGGGCGTACTGAACGGATTTTGAATGAAAGATCTGCTTTACTTCGTTTGACAATGAAGAAACCTGTATCGAAGATTTAATGACAGGAACCCGGTCTTTGGCTGCTTTTTGTCTGCTTTTCGGCATGTATGACTGAATATTTTGGTTGAGAAATAAAAATGAAGATATCCTGAAATTGAGCAAACCGTTTGCTTACATCTGCTTTTTCACAACCTTTACACGGTAAATAACTCCCGCTTCATTGGTCAGTTTTATCAGGTATACGCCCGGCTGGCAATTCCCGAGGTTGAACGTATGAGAATCTGAAAGATTTTGAATGGTACCCTGGATAACGATTCTGCCTGCCGATGAGATTACTTCGTATCTGAGAATTTTCCCGGCTGGCATCGAAACTTCTACCAGATCGCTCGTCGGCACAGGAAACGCAGACAGGAGGTCCCGGAATTTTTCCGGATTTGTACCCGTAGGCCAGTCAACACAACCGGTCATGCTGAATTCGGCCGCTGATGCCCATGCGTTTCCATTGACTTCGGAAAGTGCTACAAAACGAAAATAACGGCCAACCCTGGCTGTGTCGAGAATGATCGTTTGCGGGGCTGAAGTATTTAAAAACTGACCTGTTGTCACAGGGGGGCCCCAGTCAATTGTGTCCTCGCTGATGTAAAGCTCAAACGCTTTAACACGGCCATTTTCGCTGTCCTGCCGGGTGAGATAGGTAAATTTGCTGATCTTGTAGCGTTCACCCAGGCCAATTTGAATTTCATGGGGGTAGGGATCGTTCCCGGTACTCCAGCGGGTGTGCCATATCGTTGAAGGATCGTTGTCGAAACTCATCGTTGCATAGCCCGGATCATTGATCTCCTCGCTGTCGGCATAAACAAGCGACCACAGGTTCTTTGGCAGTTCGGCAGGATTTTCGCAGTCATAAACAGACGGGCAGGAAGATGCAGTGATCATTGCAGGAATGGTTCTGACATAGGATTGACCATTTTTCGTCACGGTGAGGCTGACATCGTACGAGCCGGGATTTCCAAGAACCACCCTGGGATTTCGCTTGTCGGGATTATCGATCCAGGCAGGCTGGGGTGAAATGCTCCAGTGCCATGTTGCACCGGCATGTCCGAGGATGGAATGATCCTCGAAAAACAACGTATCCGTCATGCAGTCATAATGTTTTTTTTCGATCCATGGATTGACGATCGGGGCATAGGATGTATCCGCAACAGGCGATTCCCAGATGCCACCGTTGCCGGCAACCCTCAGTTTGCCATCCCTGAAGAACGGGAGCGCGAGGTTCACGGTCATGCCGGAGGGGTAATTATTGCTGAACAATGTCCAGTCGTTCATCCCGCCTTTCCGGTAAAAAACCTTTGCGGATTTTCCGTTTGTCGCATTGGTAAAGAGACAGACAAGATCATGCCCGGTCGAATCCGGCTGAACTACCATGCACTTCATGTATTCAGACAAAGTTCCGGTCCAGTCTTCCCAGGTATCACCGCCGTCGGATGATTTGAAAACCTTGCCGATATCAGCCGACCAGGTTCCATTCTGAAGGCAGGCATAAATCACATTTTCGTCAAATGGAGATATGGCAAAAAACAGTTTTCCCTTCCAGTTGGATGTGCCGTAAGGAGGGCTGGTCAGCGATGCTTTCAGTTCCCAGGTCACACCGCCATCGGTACTTTTGCACAATCCTCCGCCAAGGATGTCGGCATAGATCACATCCGGGTTGTGATAACTGATCTGCAGGTACCGGATCCTTGCCGGGAAATTATAGAGCAGGTCCCAGGTCACGCCCATGTCGGTACTGCGCCAGAAACCGGTCCCTTCTCCCAGGAAAAGCGTGCCGTAGTAATTCGGATGATGGACGAGGTTGCTTCTGCGCCCGCCGTATTCATCCATGTTGGGATATTTGCTGAAGATGAACCGCCCCTCGGGCTTGCCGGCAGCCGCCTGGGGCAGTATCCAGCCATTGCCGAGGTCATCGAATGCCACGCGCCTGCTTTTTCCCTGCACCACCCAGCCGGTCGGCGATTCGGCACCACCCATGCGCAACGCCTTTGGCTGGTAGAAACCGGCAACCGTCGTGTTCCCGTTGTGATACCTTCCGCCAACCACGATATCTTCATTCCATCCCTGGTCGAAACCCCACATGTCGGAACCGATGAGACCGTTAACTCTGACAAAATAGTTGGCAGCGACCCCGAAATTGTCAGTTGTCAGGTTCATTCCTCCGTCGGTCGACACCCATGAATCGCCGTTGGGAAGCATCTTTATGTCCTGGATGTCGGGGTGAATGCTGAAACTGCCGGTGTATCCGCCGACGGATGTAAAGGTGCTGCCGCCGTTGACCGTTTTGTACAATGTGGTGGTCCCGACCAGGATCACGTTCTCATTCACCGGGGAAATCTCCATCGCCAGGTCGAAGTAACCCTGGCCATTATTCATTGGAAATGATGACGTTGACCCTGTCGCCTGCAATGCCCAGTTCCAGACAGATCCCGAAAGTGTGCCCTTCAGAAGATAAGGAGTGTTGTTGGCACTCAGCAGGATTGCGAGCAGGATGTTCGGATTTGCCGGGGTCATGGCAAGCAGACCTCCGCTCGACTCTGTAACGGAATTGGGAAAAGTTGACTGTGCCGTGAAAGTCTGACCGCCATCGGTCGACATGATGACTGAAAATTTTCCGCCGGCTCTTGTCAGGGCGAATACCTGGGAATTGTCATTCGGCCTGATCTCGATGTCATACCCCGGTTCCGACCATTTTTTAACCCAGGTACCTCCGCCGTTGGTGCTGGTATAGATTCCGTTACCGGATACAGCATAAATTTTTTGCGGGTTTGCCGGGTCGATCTTCAGCCGGTCAGCATAAAAGAGGTTCCCCGCAGGCAGCAATGGTGCCCAGGTGACGCCTCCGTTGATCGTCTTGTGAACCTGGTTCCCTGCTGCAGCATATACCACATCGGGGTCCGTGGGATCGATGGCCATGGCGGTAACCCCGCCGCCGAACGGGTAATTCTGACCCAGCAGTTGCCAGGTCAACCCCTTGTTGACCGATTTGTTTACATATCCTGTTTCGGTTCCGCAATAGATCACGCTGTTGTCGGAAGCAGCCACGTCAAAGGAGTAAACATTGGCCTGCCAGGGGCATGATGCGGGCGGAATGGCAGAACCCGATTCATTCAGCCAGAAGGTTTCACGGGGACCAAGAAAGGTCCAGCTGGAACCGGATGATGCAGCATATCCATTCCCGGGATCCTGGTAACGCTGCGACCGGCCCAGGTTTTCATAATAGCGTTTATAATCGGGTAATTCAATGGTTCCGCCAGGAAGAGCGCACGATTCAACAGCCCTCTGCCAGATTTTAAAATACCGGATCACCGCGCTCTTTTCCCCGGGGTGCTGAACCATGTATTGATCGAATTCACGGCAGATATCATTGTAATTCACGGGATACCTGTAGAACATTTTTGCCCAGGCCGGAAAATTCTCGTCATACGCAGGTTTATAGCTTTTATAAATACCCGGGAGATCATCATATGGTGTAACCTGGACCTGCCCCATCACCTCAAAACCAAACAAGCTACCAATAAAAAATATTGCTGCGATCCTGGTTAATCCTTTCATATGTAGTCTTTTTTGATCCGATTTCATACTCTAAAGACAATCAAATTTATACCGTCTTTCTTTTTACCGGCATCGTCATGCACCGCGCACCTCCCCCGCCACGGGCAAGTTCGCTGCCTTCGATGGCGATGACACATTTTTGATGGTCACTGATATTCGTATGACACTTGATGATCGATTTTGCCTTGATGATCTCAAATCCATGTTTCGACAATTCATCCAGGGTATAGGTATTCCGCGCATAACCGATCACTTTCCCGGGAGCGATTGCAAAAAAGTTGGCGCCTGAATGCCATTGTTCGCGCTGCTGGGTCCATGGATCGGCAGTTCCTCCGCAAATCACAGGTTCGAGACCAAAACCCAGTTTATTCAGGGCAGTCACCAGGTTTTCCTCATTGAAGATCGACACCACTTTCCCGTGTTCCACGATGATGTGAACGGTCTGGAATTTATTCGGCTTGAGAATCACAGGCTCGTAAACCATGCATTTGTCGCGGTCGAGCAGGGTGAAGACCATGTCGAGGTGTATGAAGGATTCGGGTTTATTGGGCAGTTCCTGGACAAGGATATGCTTTGAAAGCTTTTCCTGCTTGTACCATGCCAGCAGGAAGTCAATACCCTGTGAAGTTGTACGGTTTCCTGTGCCAACCAGCAGAACGTCCTCCCTTGCAACAATCACATCGCCGCCTTCGATGGTAATGTTTTGCGATTGAGGCCAGTATACCGGGTTGAGGGTCTCTGTGCCGAAATGCGGATGATGCCTGAAAATGCTCTCCATGATGATCGATTCACGCTCCCGCACAACACTGGCCATTTTTGAAATGATCACTTTGTTGAACAGGCACACCGCGGAATCGCGCATGAAGAAAAAGTTATGGAGCGGCATCAGTTCGTAGCGTCCTTTGCTAAGGAATTTGGTGAGGTTGTCCTTCTCCATCAGCACGCCTTCGATCAAAGCGGTGGATAACACGCCGGCAGGCAGGTCAAGCAGATAATCACAAATTTCGGGAGTGTTTTCATTGCGGCAGATGTTGCTGACCAGTTCCTGCCTTGCAGCGGGCAGTTCGACAACCTCCTTCAGCAGGTCCTTCACTTCAAAGGTTTTTGCGACCTTCGACAGCACACCCTGCAACTGGCTGTATTCAGCGAGACCGATATTCAGGTTGAGGATATCACTGTACAGCGCGCGTTCTGCATTCTCGGGAGTCATGTTTTCCACTTCCGCTCCGGGTGTGTGGATGATCACCGACTCAAGTTCGCCAATCTCAGAACGGATATCTACAGTTAGTTTTTCAGCCATCAGGTTCAATTTTCTGTAAAATTAACAATAATCGACAGTCGTTCATGCTTTTGATTCTGCCCTTGCATGACATGAGGATAATTTAGTGACCTTTGCAGCGCTGCTATAAATTGTAATTTGTGAAAGTAAATGGAAGAACCTAAAAAGAAAATCACCCTGCCGGGTTTGAAAAAGCTGTTCAAATTATACCGTTACATCAAACCATATAAATATGAATACGGGCTGGGTCTCATCATGCTGCTGGGTTCGAGCGGCACAAGCCTTGCATTCCCCAAACTGCTCGGACAACTGGTCGACCTTGGCAACCAGGGAAAACTTGCAGCGGAAATCGACCACATTGCCCTGACACTTGTCGCGGTGCTGGTTGCCCAGTCAGTCTTTTCCTATTTCAGGATATACCTGTTCGTGCATGTGGCTGAAAAAACCCTTGCCGATTTGCGCCAGAGCACTTTCAACCACCTGATCAGGCTGCCGATGAAATTCTTCCAGCACCGGAGGGTGGGAGAACTGAACAGCCGTATCTCTTCCGACATCACCCTGCTCCAGGATGCCCTGACGAGCACACTTGCTGAATTTCTCCGCCAGCTGATCATCATCATCGGTGGAATCAGCCTGCTGATGGTGACCTCATTCAAGCTGACCATTTTCATGCTTGCGATTGTCCCGGTGATCATGATCCTGACAGTCTTCTTCGGCAGGTATATCCGTAAACTGAGCAAACAGGCGCAGACTCAGGTAGCCGATTCCAACACCATCGTTGAGGAAACCCTGCAGGGGATTCAGAGTGTGAAATCCTTTACGAACGAGTTTTTTGAAATGGCCCGATATCGGACCAAAACGATCGACATCGCCCAGACCGGTATTCAAAACGGCAAACTGCGCGGGGCATTTTCCTCGTTCACCATTCTCGGAATTTTTGGCGCCATGACAGCCGTAATCTGGAAAGGTGCGGCACTTCTGGCAGCAGGCGAACTCGCCACCGGCGAACTGTTTTCATTTGTCATCTATTCCATGTTTATCGGCGGCACCATCGGGGGCATGGCCGATGTTTTCGCCCGAGTCCAGAAATTCATCGGGGCGACAGAAGATTTGCTGGAAATATTCAATGAGCCAGTTGAGCCTGTAGCGGAAATCGCATCAATCTCCCCCGCACAGGTTCTGCATGGCAGCATCCGCTTCGACAGCATCTCTTTTTTCTATCCTTCACGCCCCGAAATGCAAGTGCTTACCGATGTAAGCGTTGACATCAGGCCGGATACCCTGGTGGCCCTGGTTGGCCCCAGCGGCGCCGGGAAATCGACCTTTGTTTCCTTGCTGCTCCGGTTGTACGATCCGGTTGCCGGGCATATCCTTTTCGATGAACGCGACAATAAAAGCATCCCGCTGTCGGAATTACGCAGCCAGATGGCCATCGTGCCCCAGGATATTTTCCTCTTTGGCGGGACTATCCGCGAGAATATTGCTTACGGCAGACCCGGGGCAACCGAAGAAATGATCATGGATGCCGCCAGGAAAGCCAATGCATGGGAATTCATAAGCCTGTTTCCGGAAGGGCTTGAAACGCTGGTCGGGGAGCGTGGCACGCAACTTTCCGGCGGGCAGCGCCAGCGGATTGCTATTGCCCGGGCTGTGCTCAAAAACCCGAAGATCCTGATCCTTGATGAAGCAACTTCGTCTTTGGATTCTGAGTCGGAAAGGCTGGTGCAGGATGCTCTCGAAAAACTGATGAAAGGAAGAACCTCCATCGTGATCGCTCACAGGCTTTCCACTATCCGGCAGGCGGATCATATCCTTGTGCTCGACGGAGGCCGGATCGTCGAACAGGGAACCCATGAGCAGCTTTTACAGGTAAAAAACGGGTTGTACCGGAATCTCAGCGAGTTGCAGTTTGCAGGAACTGCCGGTGGTTCGTGAACTGATTTTACCATTTCTGAAAAAATGTTTACCTTCGTAACATGAGCGAAAAACCGAAGCCGGTATTTAACAAACGCATCTTCTGGGATGTCAACTTTGAAAACCTTGACTATGACCTCCGGGCAAATTTTGTTATTGAACGGGTGTTCGAACGCGGGGATGTTGACGATATACGCCAGTGCCGGAGATTTTATGGAGATGAAAAAGTGACGGCAGCTTTGTTAAACGCAAAATTTTTACCGGAACACAGGATCCACCTTGCAAGCGCGGTAATTGACAAACCGATGAATGAATTCAGATGTTACATACTGAGACAGTTGAACCCGGAACTTTTTCCTTATTAAAAAGGTTAATGGCATTGCCATCACTTCAACCATTTTCTTTGGTTGGAGGAACAGCATTATCGTTAAGATATGGTCATCGCAGTTCAGTTGATCTGGATTTATTTTTTCATCAGAGATTTGATCATGCTGCATTGGAGAATGACCTAAGGCGAATTTTTGGCGAAAATTTCTATTACGAAAGTGGACATAAACAATTTGGAATTTTCTGTTATATTGAAAAGGTCAAGGTAGACATTGTCTACTTTCCGCATTTACCAATTTCCGATATTATTGTAGAAGATAATGTCAGAATGTATAGCACTGCGGATATTGGAGCTATGAAAATTCAAGCCATGCTGGGCAGGGGAAGAAAAAAAGATTTCTGGGATTTGTATGAGTTGCTTAAACATTATCCGTTGGAACAACTAATCAAATGGCACAAGCAAAAGTATCCTACCCAAATGCTTGCCATCAGCATTCCCAATGCCATCACCTATTTTGCTGACGCTGATGAAACCGAGGCGCCGGTGAGTTTTAAGAACCAGACCTGGGAGACTGTAAAAAAAGGAATCCAGCAAGCGGTCAGGGACTACCTTTCATAGATCAATCACATTTCATCCGGCCGATCTGCATGTTCAACGGCTATTTTTCCGGCTTACCGATTTAATTCGCTCTTCACAGGAAGTTCGATGTACATTTAGGATGTATTGTTGTTGATTTGATACAGTGAATTACTCTGAAAATCCGGCAACCATGAAAAACCTCCGTCTTTTACCGATTATTGCACTGCT
>JBAXDH010000144.1:0-8429 GCA_037141055.1 bacterium
CTGTAATGGCACCTGCTGCACTGGGCGGCGGATTCACAAACACGTTATACACGCCTGGTGTTGTAGCAGGACAGCCTGATAAATTGGTATAGTTCACTGTAACTGACTGGGCTCCCTGTACGTTCCATGTTACATTCAGCGTGCTGGTACCCTGTCCTGAGACAATGGTTCCGCCAGCTGAAACGGTCCAGACATATGCGTTCATGCCACTTTCGGTGTAGTACACATTGTTGGTGGATCCGATACACGGATTGTTGGTGCTGCCAATCGTTGGAACCGGTGTTGGATTAACGGTTACGCTGAAGGAACCAGCAGTTGCCGCAGTACATCCACTGGCATTGGTATAGTTGACCGTAACGGTTTTAGCCCCGGTTGTTGTCCAGGTAACTGTCACGGTGTTGCTGGTGGCTGTTCCGCCGGCAGTGATGGTTCCGCCTGCCGAGACTGTCCACACGTAATTGGTCATACCGGCCTGGGTCGTATAAACCTGGCCTGCTGCACCCTGGCATGCCGTTGCAGTACCGGTAATTGTTGGCACAGGCAAGGCATTCACGGTTACATTGTAACAAACCGCGGCTGCTGCAGTGCAACCGTTTGAATTGGTATAGTTTACACATACGGTTTTGGCACCGGCTGTTGTCCAGGTAATGGTAACCGTATTGCTGCCGGCAGTCCCTCCCGCGGTGATGGTGCCACCGGCAGAAACTGTCCACAGATAACTGGTCATGCCCGCCTCAGTGGTGTAAACGTTGCTGGTGGCGTTCACGCAAGCCGCAGCCGGGCCTGTAACGGTCGGAACTGGAAGCGGGTTAACCGTAACGGTGTTGCAGACAGGAGCCAATGCATTGCATCCTCCTGCATTGTTGTAATTTACACAAACCGACTGGGAGCCTGCAGTATTCCAGGTGACCGTGATCGAATTTGTTCCTGCACCGGCAGTGATCGTGCCGCCTGCAGATACAGTCCAGGTATAGGAAGTCATAGCCGCCTGTGTCGTATAAACATTTCCGGCGGAGTTCACGCATGCCGCAGCCGGACCTGTGATGGTCGGACTGGGCCGTGCATTCACAGTAACTGCCAGGTTCGGAGAAACCGTTCCTGTTCCGCAAAGACTCGATCCGAAAACCGAAACGTTTCCGGAGGTTGCGGTACCGGAGTAGCTCACCGTGATCGAGTTGGTGTTGGCTCCAGCAGTGATGGTGGCGCCGGTTGGCAATGACCATGTATAGGTTGTGGCATTGGCAATAACAGGTACCGTGTACACATATCCCGATCCGTTCTGACATACGGTTACAGGACCTGTTACCGTGCCAGCAGCTGCCGGTTGGGGACAACCTGTAAGGAATGTGAGATCTAGTCCGTTCGAAGTGCCCGCAGAATTGACACCTTTCACCCTGAAGTGGTAGGTGGTGCCGGTGACAAGGCCGATGATGGCGGCGCTCACGTTCGTGTTGGTGCTACCTGTTACAGGCGTCGGAACACCCGGTACGGTTGTACCGTAAGCAACAGTAGTTCCATACTCAAATGAAACGGCAGTGGACGAATTGTTGGCATTGACGATGCCGTTCAGCGTTGCTGTTGTTGTTCCAACCGGCGTTGCAGCTGTGGTTGTAACAGTAGGTGGTGCAGCAGCGGTTGTGAAGGTAAGGTCGTTACCGTTAATGGTTCCGCCAGGGTTGGTTCCGTTGATCCTGAAATGATACAAGGTATTCGGAGCGAGGGTGGCAATATTTGCAAGGGACGCAGTGACTACACTTCCGGTAATGCTTACAGGCACCCCGGCAACGTTGGTTCCGTAAGCCGTGGTAAGTCCATAGTCAAACGATACCGTTGTGGTTGTGTTGTTTGCATTGACTGTGCCGTTCAGCGTTGCGGTGGTCGATGTTATTGCTGTTGCAGCTGTAGTGATGACAGTCGGGGCCGGGCAGCCTGTGGTGAAGGTCATGTCAAGTCCATAAGCCGGGGTAGCACCCACCATTCCCTTTGCCCTGAAATGATAGAGTGTACAGGTTGTCAGTGCTGATAATGAAGCCGAGAACGTCGTAAGGGTCATTCCGCTGATATTGAGGGGAACACCGGCAACCGTCGTACCGTATGCCGTCGTCAGGCCATATTCAAAACTTGTGACGACTAACTCGTTGTTCGCGATCGCACTTCCGTTGAGCGTGGCACTTGTATTGGCCACGGCAGTGGCAGCGAGTGTTGTAATAACAGGTACTCCGGTGAACTCATATGCTCCGATATCGGGAGGGTTGCCACGGGTAACACCGGCATAGTCGGTTGTGATACCTGAAATGGTGATCCCAGCGCCGTTCAGTTCAGGTTTTACGGTATGGAGATCTGTTGCTGACACAAACTGCGGATCAACAGATACGGAGTTTGCATCCTGCAATGAAACAGTCTTCCATGCTGCAAGGTCTGTCTGATCGGCAGCACCCCACAATCCAATTGGAGCACCTACTGAATAAAGGTCATTATTGTTGGCGACATATCCGGTAGTTGTTGTGGCTCCGATAGCATATGATTTAATTGTTCCGCCGGTCCTTGCATCATTGAAAATGTTATTTTTCAACGTGACGATGGAAGCTCCGGATTTCAGAAAACCATAGCTTAAATTGGTGCCTGTTCCTGCTCCGTAGATATTCACGGAGTTGAAATAATAGTTATTTACACCGGTACTCAGATCCTGTATTCCATAAACCCGGGTTTCTCCGTCTGTTCCCAGCCCGATTGATACCAGGTTGTTATAATACGAAGCAAAGCCGGCACTGATATACATTCCGTATACCTGGGGTGAGTTTGTTCCGGTACCGGTACCCATTGCTTTTATATTATAAATCTTATTATTTCGCACGGTAGCGTTTAACCAGCCTCCTGAGTTGATAATTCCAACAGCTGTATAGGCAAGTGCCCCGGTGTTTGAATTTGTGATATTATAAATGGTGTTCCCTTCGATGTTACATGGATAGGGCGGTGCCGCGGCAATTAACATCCCAACAGATAAGTAAGTGAAAGCTGTACCTGATGAGTTCGATTTTAAATCCCTGATGGTATTATTCTTGATGGAAAAATACGAACCGCTGATGTACATACCGGCAGTTCTGTCACCTCCGGCATTATAATAGGCTATATTCCCGATGGTGTTATTTTCAATATTGACATAACCAGCGCTGGATGAATAGATAATACCATTGTCATAGCCATTCCGGATAGTATCGCTGGGCAACGCACCACCGCCGAAAGTGTTCCCGGTTACAGTGCCGATATTAGCGTAACCGGCTGTCACGTAAACTCCAAATACACCTGCACTTCCAGTGCATCCGAAATTCGAGAGCGTGTTTCCCTGGATGCTTGTCGGTGTCAGAATCCCAACTGACGCGTAGATTCCATAAATATTTGTGGAAGTTGATAAAGCTGCACCAGTCCGGGTGGCATTTGATCCTCCGAAATTATTGGCAGAGATCAGGTGTCCATTCCCTCCCAGGATATAAATCCCGTAAAGTACAGTTGTCCTTGGTGCAGTCTGGTAAATACTGTTACCGGTAATTGCCCATCCGTCTCCCGCTCCTGCAGCTGCGACTTGAATGGCAGCATTTGTAAAGTTTGAAAATTCATTATTCGTAATTGACATTAACGAATTTTCCCTGAGTGCTGTTCCTGCAGAATAAAACAGGTTTGCAGGAACACCGGCGGCATCACTGCGGTCACTGAATATATTCTGTGTAAATGTATTGTTGTCGTTGCCGGTTGTTCCGGTTGTAGTGCTCAGGAGAACAACGCCAGAGGCTGTTCCCGCATTTGCTCCCTCAATAAAACAGTTCCTGATCGTGTTGCCAACAGCATCATTGATCAAAGTAAATGTAGGATTTGCAAGGTCGGTGTTCCTGAACCGCAAATATCTGCCGCTTCCGCCACTCCTTCCGTCGATGGTAACCCTGTCAGCCCCGTTCAAACGGATCATGCCATTGACAACAGCCCCTGAAATGACCTTCTCCACAGCACTGCTTGGCTGTATGGCAATGGTGAAATTGGAACCGAACGGATCTTCACTGATCGGATTCAATGCATTCGTGCCATCTTCCGTAAGGTTGCTCAGAACCTGGACAACCAGGTTACTGGTAACTGTTGCAGCATTGATGGCCGCAAAAGCACCGCCGACGCCTGTGAGGGAAGGATAGGTTCCGCCTGTACCAACCGTGAGGGTCCCTGAAAGAGATCCTGCGATGGTGTATGATAATGGTGTAACCGGTGCAAGGTTAACATTCTGAACAGGAGGATTGCCGCTTGCTCCGGCTCCGCCGAAATTGGAGCTGAGATTATTTGCTGCATCCTGTGCAGCTACAAAATATTGAATGATATCTCCGTTGATAACACTGCCTCCATTTATAATTCCATAGTTGATGGTGAATGAATAAGGGCTTGAAGAATTGCTTGCAATGACGTATTTCCATCCATTGTCAGCACTCGTATTGCCCCCGAAGGCATTGTTGTCCGTTGATTTTTTATAGTAAATCCTTGGCAGGCTTGCTCCGCCAGAAACCGCAACATTGTCGGTTATCGTGGCAAAGGTTGTCAAAATCCTGTTGGCTGTGGTACCGTTTGTGAGCGGCGTGTAGAGAATGTTCGGCGGAAAAATATCACCGCTGCTGACGAAATTTCCTGCATCCGCGCCAATATCAACCGGCGTAAGTCCTGATCTTACCGCTCCGTCATAGTCAGTGGTAACTGCTGCGAGCGGGGAACCTGCCGCTTCGATCGCCGTATTGCTCTGCACATGCAGGTCAACCGTTGTGCCTGTACCTGTGGCTAAAACAAAATTCGGATCGCCGTATCCGCCGGCGTTATCAAGGTTGGTACCACCCCGCCATGCGGCTATGGTTGCATAATCGGTTACGTTATTGATCCCGAAAACGCCGCCTGTGCCGGTGGCCTGGTACAGGTTGAAATTACAGACAAAGTCTGCAGCAACGGAGCCGATAGCGTAATTTTTCCCGGTTCCGCTTGCATTCGACCTGTTGTTGATGAAAATGTTGTTGATAACGGTATCTGCAACACTTGAAAGCCCCCTGCGGTAGGCGAATGAATTCACAGCACCGCTTACTACTCCTGAACCACCGATATATACTGAGTTGAAGTATATGCCAACATTGCCGGAGGAGGCTTTGTAGATGCCGTTAATCTGAACGGAAGCGGTCTGGGCGACACCGGCAGCATCAATCCCAAGGCGTATCATGTTGTTGTACACCATGGCATTGCCTGTATTTGGAATAAAAATACCTACTTGCGTGGATGTTGCCGAGGCAGTGGAGAAACTGTGGACAAAATTCCTGGAGATGGTCGTCTGGCCGATTGCCGGAGATGCAAAGTACATGCCGTTCACACCTCCCGCGACTGTTGTGTTGGTGTTTACAAAGTTGTACATGGTATTCTGTGAAACCACCGTGCCGGGGGTTGTGGAAGCGGTCATCGTGAGACCGACAATGGATGCAGCATTGTTGATTGCAGCGTTGGTACAGTTTGTGGTCAGGTTGTAAATACTGTTCCCGGTGATGGTATGCCCCCCGTTTGACTGTAAATTGATCCCGGTAATTGAACCGGTAACACCTATGTTATTGTGGGTAAGATTCCTGATGGTATTGTTTGTAATGATGTTCCCGATGGATGGGTTGAGGATCATGATCGCAGCAACAATATTGTTGGTCGTCTGTTGAACACTGTTGGCTACTGTTCCACCGATCAGGTTATTGTTGATCGTTATAGTGCTTCCAAAGACCGCCTGTGCATAAACAAGCCTGACTCCAACAGAGCCGGTACTTGTGGTCGAACAGGTAATTCCTCCAAGGCTGTTACCGGTAATGTTTATGTTTGAAACATTTGTACTGCCTCCTGTAAGGAAACCGCAGAAAGTGGCAGCGCCGGTACTTGAATTAATAAACGCTATGTCGCCTGTAAGTGTTTGGGATCCAAGGGTGTTGTTCAGGATATTAATATGGCCGTTTCCATGATATACAAGTGAGCCAAACCCAGCAAGGGCAGTGGTCATCGACATGTTGGAGAAAGTGTTGCCCTGGCAGAGAGATGTGGCGCCATTGGCGGAGTTAAAATAGACCAGGCGATATAATGGCGTTCCTGTCGTGGCTGTTAAAGTCATCGGTGTACCTCCGCAGGATGGAAGTGTTCCGCCAAAGAAGTTGTTGGTCACAATGAAATTGACACCATTTAGCGTATTGGTCATGTTGATGATGGAAACAGTACCGGTGCTGGTATATGTGCGCGTAGCTGTTTGATAAAAGCTGTTGGCGTTGATGGTCCAGTCTGAACTACCCGTAAGAAGATTGATGGCCGCGATCTGTATCGTGGTAGAAGCAAGAAACCAGTTGAAGAGGTTGCTGTTCGATACCGTATTGTTCATATTGGGAAATGCTGAAGTTCCTGATGAATAGATCAGGTTGGCCGGGGTTGAAACGCCGTCCCTTATATCACAAACATCAATGAGGTTGTTGTTGTTTCCAACTGTTCCGGTGGTTGTCGAGAAATTAATGACACCAAGCGTGTTTGAAGTTTCAACTCCCTTGACCACGCAATACTTTAACGTGTTGTTCCCGGCGCCGTTGATAAACTGGATAGCATACCCGGCCACATTGGTGTTTTCAATCACCATGTCCTTCGTGGTGCCTGTCGCATTCACACGGCCGTCGAAGGAAACATAGGTTACACCGTTCATGTTGATCGTCCCGGTCGCGCTGGCGCTGGTAATGGAAAGGCCTGTTGCGGAAGGATATACAACGGTTTTGTTTACAGCACTCGCACCCGGGATTGTAAGGACAGGTATCGGGAATGCAGGTTCAACACTACTGACATATGTTGATTGAAGAACCAGGTTTACCGGTCCGCTTACACCATTCCCATTCAGGGCGGCAAATGCAGCGGTCAATGTAAAGTAGTCACCCGTAGGGCCGACAGTTTTTGTGCCGCTGATAGGAATCAGTGGCGTTGTTGAGATCGTTCCGGTTAAAGGTGTTGCTGTACGATATGAAGGTCCTGCACTACAGTTGCCATAATTGGCTGCAAACACAAAATAATAATAAGGAGTGTTTGGTGTGAGGCTGGTTGAGGTGAAAGTTGTTGCAGCTCCAAAATAATCAACAGTTCCGCCACCGAGGGATGTTCCCGTTGTATAGGTGGTTCCGTTAACGGGAGTTGCAGAGAGCGTCGAGCTTAAACTTCTTACGACCAGGTATCCATTTGCACTTGCGGAGGCAGTAAATGAACCGTTTATTGACGATGTCGATGGAGTGAGGATAAGCGCCGTTGGCTGGGCCGTTGGAGCAGAACATGGTGGTAAAGGGACATAGGTGAATTTGATATTGGGTTTTTCAACAGTGCTGGTCAATGCGGTGTTGGGGCAATTGTCGGTGCCGTCAGTCCTGACATAGGTAATCACACCACTTGTTGATGAGGTATACCGCAATCCCCCGTATGGGGAGGTGAAAGGATTTGAGCCGGTACATGTATTCACAACGATGTTGGATGTGCCATCCCAGGTGAAATTCGTTGTAAAAGGAATCATGTCGAAACTTCCGGCCGCCTGAACGATTGGTACATATGTAATCGCATTTACGACAGTAGTGAGCGCTGAAATGTATGGCTGGGCTGTGGTCTGATTAGTCAAACCCATCTTTATGGTATAGTTGGCAAGTGAAGCTGCTGATTCAGATATGGAAAAGCCCAGTCCGGTGATTGCAACTCCGGCCGGCATCCCTGCAGCTGTTAATTCGGCTGCGGTGTATATTATCTGGTAATGTTCGTAATTGTAGTAGCGTTCTACCGGGTCATATACCGATCCATCACTCAATGCAGTACCTGTGCCGATAATTACCGATTGCGCCCATGTGTTGCAGGTGAATAACAACATGAGAATTAATAAAGTAAACAGTTTTTTCATACGACTTTGTTTTTGGTTGGTTAATGGTTGAACTTATGAAATAAAATATAAAACCATGCATGCCAGGGGATGCAGGAAAAGCAAAGTAAAACAATCTTATAAATTAGTGATTACGGAGCAGTTTGTAGCTGAAGCAGGGTCCAAAAGAGTGCCAAAGGTATTATAGTTTTTAAATCTACGAATACCCCATTTGGAAATTAACGTTTTTTAACAATTAAAGTGAATATGAACGAAGACGGAACGAACAAGAAATAAAGCAAAAAGCCCCGCCGTTTCCGGCAGGGCTTTTTGCTTTTTGATTTTGCAATTTACATTTTGAACTATTTGTTCACCAGCACTTTCCTCACCACTTTATGCCCGCTGTTGAGGAACATCACCGAATAGACTCCATTTGCAATCGGGCGGAGGTCTATCTGCTTCTCATATGTGCCGTTTACCTGTACATCATTGAGCTCGAAAATCTTTGCACCGATCTGGTTGTAGA
>JBAXDH010000145.1:0-8128 GCA_037141055.1 bacterium
CCCTCATCACCCTTAAAAGAAATTTGATTGATCACAATTCTACCAGCAAATCAGAATGAGGCACATAATATCGGGGTCCGGCGGAGCGCGGTCTTTTCCCTATTCGATTTTCTCCTTTCACTCACTGGTTTAAAGGTGATCTATCAAAAAGAAATTAACCGGGAAATTGTGGCATCGGCAAACCGGTAAATTATTTCGCCCGTGATACCTGGATAAACGACACCTCCACGTCGCCTCCCTGCGGGTACAGGCTTATCCAGTTATTGTCTTCGCGCGACCAGTTATCCTGGTCCTTTACACTTACCAACCGCTCGTGCACCTGGCCGTCCGGCTTCAGGTTCCGCATCACAACCCCGCCGTTGGCCTGCTTGTCTTTGCCATACCTGAGCAGCACATTGAACGGTTTCCCGGAGAGGTTCCTGATCTTGATGTAAACAAAGTTATTATCCCTGGTTGCAATGTTCACCGGGGTAAAAGAGAATTGCTTTTCGGTGTTGGAGGTAATTGTCAGGGTGGTTTTCAAAACATCGGCGATTGCATTCTCTGCGATGGTTTTACGGATTTTTGTGATCATTTCCCGCGGATATTTTTCCATCGGAAGAAGAGTCGTGGCATCGGTGTATGCGTCGATCGATTTGTCAAATTCGAATGAATTGTAGTACAGATCCCCGGTGGCAACGGCTTTGTCATACAGCGCCTTGTTCGCCCGGTACAGGCTGTCCACCCGGTTGGTGATCAGCGCAATCTGATCTTTGGGATAAGGCTGTGAAGGAAAAATGCCAAGTGCCTGCTGATAGGTCTCTTTTGCTTTCGCATAATCCTTATCCTTTAGCGAATTGTCGGCTGCCGACACGAGATTTTCATAGTATTTCTGCTTGCCAAGCAATTCTTCAAGCGCTTTGTTTATTTCGGCAATTTTTCCCAACGGATAGGCTGCCTCCGGCTTCATTACCAGAGCATCCTGGTACCTGGCACGGGCATCCTCATACTTTTTCTGGACAAGCAGCAGGTCGCCGTTCGCCAGCATTGCTCTGTAGGCATCTTCCTTCGCTTTCAAGTCGGCCAGGATGGCGTCAATCGCCGCTGTTTTATCCTTTGGATATTGTTCGGCGGGTTTCAGATTCAATGCGTTTGCATATTCACCCTTTGCCTTGTCGTAGGCATTTGCGGCCAGCAACTGATCCGCTTTCGCAAGGATCACCTTATACTGTTCGTCGAGCGCTTTTTGTTTCGCAATGCCGGCCAGGATTCCATCGATCTCCATTATTTTATCCTTTGGATATTGCTCCGCAGGCTTGATCCTTCCTGCATCGGTGAAAGCCGCTTTCGCCAGGTCGTAACTTTTGGCCAGCAGCAGTTTATCGGCGCCCGCTATGGCTGCCTGGTACTGATCGTCAATGGCCTTCAGCCGAGCCGCATCATTGAGCAGCTTTTCAATTTCGGCTATTTTTGTTTTGGGATATTGCTCGGCCCCTTTGAGCGCAACAGCCTGCTGATAAGCCGTCTTTGCAGGTTCATACGACTTTTCAAGAAGCAGTTTATCCCCGTTGGCAATAGTGGCCGCATACTCGTCATCAAGCGCTTTCTGTTTCGCAATCAATGCCAGCGCAGCATCTATCTCCACAATTTTCGCCTTAGGGTATTGCTCTTCAGGCTTTAGTCCTGATGCTTTGAGATACTCCGTTTTTGCCGGTTCATATGATTTTATTGCAAGCAACTGGTCCGCCTTTAATATGGTTGCCTTGTAATTTTCATCCAGTGTCTTCAACGCGGCCAGGTCGGCAAGGATCTTGTCGATTTCTGCAATTTTATCTTTCGGATAATTTTCGGCCGGTTTGACTTTCCCTGCATTCAGGTATTCGATCCTGGCCTGATCATATGTTTTTGATGCCAGCAATCTGTCGGCACCCGCAATGATCCCGGCATATTTATCGTCAAGGACTTTTGCGGCGGCAATCGCGGTGAGTGCTGCATCAATTTCTGCAATTTTATCCTTTGGATACTGCTCCTGCGCCTTTATCGTCAATGCAACCTGGTATTCTGTTCTGGCTGATGAAAGTGATTTTTGAGCCAGCAGGGCATCTGCTTTTGCAACGGAGGCGGCATATCTGTCATCCCGGTCTTTGATGGCAGCCAGATCTGCAAGGACTTTATCAATTTCTGAAATTTTATCTTTGGGATACTGCTCAGCCGCTTTAATTTTCAGTGCTGCCTGGAATTGTTCCTTCGCCGGCACATACGATTTAGCAGCAAGAAGCTTATCCGCATTTGCAATGACGGCTGAATATTCATCATCAAGGGCCTTTTGTTTTGCGATCAGGGCCAATGCGGCATCTATTTCAGCAATTTTTGTTTTGGGGTACTGTTCGGCCGGCTTCAGCGCCGATGCTTTGAGATACTCGGCTTTTGCAGGGTCATACGATTTGGCCGCAAGGTACTGGTCGGCTTTTGAAATGGCAGACACGTAATTTTCCTCCAATGATTTCAACGCTGCAAGGTCAGCAAGTATCTTGTCGATTTCGGCAA
Organism: bacterium; assembly: GCA_037141055.1. Classification (GTDB taxonomy): domain Bacteria; phylum Bacteroidota; class Bacteroidia; order Bacteroidales; family FEN-979; genus CAIVAT01. The sequence continues at coordinate 2,527 of JBAXDH010000145.1, forward strand.
CTTTTTCTTTCGGATAGTTCTCCGAAGGTTTGACTTTTCCTGCATCCAGGTATTCAATCCGGGCCTGGTCGTATAATTTGGCGGCAAGCGATTTGTCGGCGCCGGCAATGATCCCTGCATATTTGTCGTCGAGCGCCTTTGCTGCGGCAATGCCTGCAAGGATCAAATCGATCTCTGCCATTTTATCTTTGGGATACTGTTCCTTTGCCTTCAGTGCCAGCGCATTCTGATACTCCGCCCTGGCAGGTTCGTACGATTTCTGCCCGAGCAGGTTGTCCGCCCGGGCAATGGAAGCGGCATATTTGTCGTCAAGGTCTTTAACCGCTGCTATTCCGGCCAGAACCTTGTCAATTTCCGCGATCTTATCTTTCGGATATTGCTCGGATGCCTTTAAATTCAGGGCAGCAAGGTACTGTTCCTTTGCCGGCACGTATGATTTGCCGGCCAGTAGTTTGTCGGCGCCTGCTATTGCAGCTGCATACTGATCATCCAATGCCTTTTGCCTGGCAATGCCGGCCAGCAACGCATCGATTTCTGCAATCCTGCCCACCGGGTATTTCTCCGCCGGTTTCAGGTTCAGCGCCTGGTTGTACTCGCTTTTTGCCAGGTCGTAGTTTTTCCCGGAAAGGTGCCGGTCTGCACTCCCAATAACTGAAAGGTAGTTCTCCTCCAGGGATTTTGTTGCCGCCAGGTCTGCAAGGAGCTTATCGATTTCAGTAATTTTTTGTGCAGGATAGGTTTCAGCGGGCTTTACTCCCAATGCGTTCTGGTATTCAGCCCGCGCCGGCTCATATGATTTTGTTGAAAGAAGTCTGTCGGCGGAGGCAATGAATGCGGCATACCTGTCGTCCACGTCCTTCTTAGCTGCGAGATCAGAAAGGGCGACGTCAATTTCCGCCATTTTACTCTTTGGATAGGCATCCTGGGGCTTCATGGCGACGGCATTTCCGTATTCGGTTTTTGCAGCGGAATACTGTCGTTGAGCCATCAGAAGGTCAGCTTTGGCAATCATTGCGGCATACTGCTCCTCCCTTACTTTCTGCTTCTGAAGATCAGCCATGATCGCATTGATCTCGTTGATCTTATTCTTCGGATACACCTCCGAGGGTTTCATCCTCAGGGCATTTTCAAATTCGGCCTTTGCAGGAGAATAGGATCTTTCCATCAGCAGGCTGTCGGCCTTGCCGATGGAATTGGCATATTTCGAATCTGCCGCCTTCCGGAGAACTTCTGCCACTATCAGTTTTTCGGCTTCTGCGATCCTGGTCTTCGGATACGCTTCATTGGGTTTGACGGCAAGCGCCTTCTGATATTCACTTTTCGCCGTTTCGAAAATTCTATTTGCAAATGCCTTGTCACCCTGGAAAATTGCTGATTTGTACTGCTCGTCCTTGTCCTTCAGCAAATTCGCAAATACCCGGTCGATTTCCTCAATCCTATCCTTTGGATAGGGTTCACCGGACTTGAGATTCGAAGCCTTGACATACTCAGCCCTTGCCGGTTCGTACGATTTGTCGGCCAGCAGCTTGTCTGCCCCGGCAATGGTGGCAGCATATTGTTCCTCCACCGCCTTTGCCATGGAGGCTTCCTGGCCCGTAAGCATCTTGTCTGCTTTCGACAGCATCTCCTTCGGATACGCTTCATTAGGCTTTGCTGAAGAGGCCATCAGGTAGTTCTCCCTCGCCTTGTAGTATTTCTTGTCGATGTAAAAACTGTCGGCCAGTGCGACATATTTCTCATAATCAGCCTGGGTCCTGGTCATCCTGGCCAGGATTCCTTCAATTTCCTTGATCTTATCGGCAGGATAGGTCTGCTCGGGTTTAATGACAAGCGCATCCTGGTATGATTTGACAGCATCCTTGTACAAAAGGTTTTTAAACGACTGGTCCGCCAGGATAATGGCACGGTTGTAGGCATCATCCTTCGCCTTCTGGGCGGCAATCAATGCGGTGAGCTCCCTGATGCGATCCTGCGGGTATTTTTCATCCTGTTTGATGCCGGAAGCCTTTTTATAATCCAGCAACGCATTCTGATAACTTTTTACGAGATAAAATTTATCCGCAGATGCAATGGCCCGGGCATATTCCTCCGATTTGACCTTGTTGTCGACCTGGATTTTGATAATCTCATTGATCTTGTTTTTCGGATATGGATCCCCGGGAAGAAGCTTGCTTGCATTTTCATATTCCTGCATTGCCTTTTCATATTCGCCGGCCTGGAACAGTTTATCGGCACCTGCAACGGCCACGTCGAACAGGATATTCTGCGCTTTTTGCGAGCGCAGCAAATCAAGGGTTTTACGAAGTTTTTCCCTGGCTGCCTCATCGTTCGGATTTTGCGAAACAGCCATCTGGTAGGCCGATTTGGCATTCAGGTAATCCCGAACCTTGAAGTAGGCATCGCCCGATGCAACGGACTTCTGTGCGGCATCAATCATTTCCTGCGGAACAGCCTTTTTGGCCGGAATCGTATCATAGCGGGATGCCTGGCCCTCAGTCATGCCGGGCCGACCGGTCTTGTCAGGAATTGCCATGTATGTGACAAAAAGTCCAAGGGTAACGGTGGTAACGAGCACGGAGGCAATAACTGCAAAGGATTTTTTAATACCGGATATTTTCATGCGATGTTGATGCGTTCTTGTTAATTAATTGATTTGATCTTTACTAACGTGATTTTTGGGGAATAATTACATCGCCGGCTTACGGCTCCATCAACCCGTCTTTCATGGTCAGTTTGCGGTCGGCCATGTCCGCCAGCCCGATGTTATGGGTGACGATGATGTAGGTTTGACTGAACAGGTCGCGCAGGCTGAAAAAAAGCTTGTGCAGTTCAACGGCAGAGGCTGAATCGAGGTTTCCCGACGGTTCGTCAGCCAGGATGACCGACGGGTTGTTGACGAGCGCCCTAGCCACTGCCACGCGCTGCTGTTCGCCTCCCGAAAGTTCGGAAGGTTTATGAGTTGCACGGTCTCTGAGGTTCATGAAATCGAGCAGTTCCATGGCGCGGATTGCAGCCTCCTTCTTCCCTTGTTTGGCGATGAAAGCCGGGATGCATATATTTTCAAGTGCCGTGAACTCCGGCAGGAGATGATGGAACTGGAATACAAACCCGATCTGCCTGTTCCGGAAAACAGAGAGTTTCCGTTCAGATAATTCATGAATCTTCACCCCGTTGAGTTCGACCGACCCGGAATCTGCCCTGTCGAGTGTGCCAAGAATATGCATGAGGGTTGATTTCCCTGCTCCCGATGCACCCACGATCGAGATAATTTCTCCTTTGCCCACTTCAAGGTTTATCCCTTTGAGAACTTTCAGAGGGCCAAAAGATTTCCGGATGTTTTGTGCAATGATCATATAGCTGCCATGAACGGCAAAGTTAAGAAAATAGAAATCTTTGCCCCTTCTTTTTTGTAAATCCGTTTCAAACCGCTAATTTTGAAGGCCGATAACAACTATCCCACATATGAACCTGCACGAATATCAGAGCAAAACGATTCTCAAGCAATTTGGTGTCGCCGTCCCGGAAGGCGGCCTGGCACATACCGAAGAAGAAGCATTGAAGGCCGCAGCTTTCCTTCAGAGTGCCACCGGCACCGATAAATTTGTCATTAAGGCCCAGATTCACGCCGGCGGGCGCGGCAAAGGAGGCGGTGTAAAAGTTGCCAGGTCCATGGAGGAAGTCAGCCAGTTTTCGCGCCAGATACTCGGCATGCAGCTGGTGACGCCGCAAACCAGCAAAGAGGGCAAACTGGTCAGGAAGGTGTATGTGGAGCAAAATATTTTTTATCCCGGCCCAACCGCACCATCGGAAATTTACATGAGCATCCTGCTGAACAGGCAGAAAGGCCATACCGTTATCATGTACTCACCGCGTGGCGGGATGGATATCGAAGCAGTAGCCGAAGAAACCCCGGAACTTATCTTCACCGAGGAGATCGATCCCAAGGTGGGGCTGCAGCCATTCCAGGCACGGAAGGTTGCCTTCAACCTCGGACTTAAAGGCGACGCCTATAAAAGCATGGTGAAATTCGTTTCCGGCCTTTACAAAGCTTATGAAGGAAGCGACGCTTCGCTCATCGAGATAAACCCGGTTTTTAAGACTTCCGATGAAAAAATCCTTGCAGCCGATGCCAAGATCGTGATCGACAGCAACGCACTATACCGCCATCCGGATATCGCCCTCATGCGCGACCTGGATGAGGAAGATCCCATGGAAGTGGAGGCCTCCCGTCATGACCTGAATTATGTAAAACTCAATGGCAATGTGGGCTGCATGGTAAACGGCGCAGGCCTTGCCATGGCCACCATGGATATCATCAAGCTTTCGGGCGGTGATCCTGCCAATTTCCTGGATGTCGGCGGTTCAGCCAATGCGAAACGCGTGGAGGAGGGCTTCAGGATCATCCTCAAGGACCCCGCCGTAAAAGCAATCCTGGTGAACATATTCGGCGGGATCGTCCGCTGCGACCGTGTCGCCCAGGGTATCGTCGATGCTTACCGGAATATCGGTGAGATCAGCATCCCGATCATCGTGCGGCTGCAGGGAACGAATGCGGTTGAAGGCAAAAAACTGATTGACGAATCGGGACTGAAAGTTCATTCGGCCATCACCCTCAAAGAGGCGGCCGTGCTGGTTACGGAAGTGCTGAAGTAAGCCTTGCCTCCGTCTCCTTCCGATACAGGAACATCCGTATCTTTTCCAGCTCCCCGGTCGGGGAATCTGCGAAAGAAAATGAAGCCGGTTCGATTTGCATAGCTGCAAGTTCTGCCGGCGGGTAACATTGCTCCATAAAATTCCACAGATTTTCCTCATCGGTCATCGGATCGGATTCCTGCGATGTTTTCAGGAACTGAAGGATCCGCAACCCGTCGAATTTTTCATGGAAGGCGCGTGTGAAATGATCCATGTCCCTGTGGTTGAGCCGCAGCGGCAGGAGCGGGTCCGCTTCCCCGAAGGCGCCGGACAGGAATGCGACGACCCTCGTATTTACCGGCTGAAAATAAAGCAACGGCAATAAAAGATAGGTTTCAAGAATCTCATTAAAAAAGGCGGAGGAATACACGGGGTAACTCGACCAGTTCCCTGCTGCGCCCCTGATCATCGCCGGCCCGGTGCCAAAAAAGACACGGTCGGAAAACCTGGCTTCCGGGTACACCGTCTCATCATTCCACAGCAAAACCCGACCATATTTCCTGAGTTTTTGCAAAAAGTAAAAGTCCTCCCCGCTCAGTTTCGGGGTCATCCCCCCTACCGCCCGGTATGCCCTCACCGGCATAGCCATGGCCGAACCCAGCGCGGTGAACGCATAGGGCGATCCAATGCGGACCATGTTCAGAAAATAATGGCGCATGTAGATCTCATACCGCAAAATGGCCCTTGCTGCAACGGGATCACCGGGAGTATTATGAAAGTATGGCACTGACAACGCCGCCGCACCGGGATGGTTGTGGAAATTCTGTGCAATTGACCCGAGGTAGGTTTCCGGGAAAACGCTGTCGGCGTCGAGACTTACGCTAATGTCACCGGGAGCGGCAACAGAATTGATCCGGTCCATCACGGTTTTCCGGGCATACCCGACCCCGTGCTTTTCCCCGGTCCAGCC
>JBAXDH010000146.1:0-8105 GCA_037141055.1 bacterium
ATAAAGCAATAACAGCCTGAATACAGGTATTCTTCGTACCCGATGTCAAAAACCTCCGCCGTGTTCCTTATCCGGTAAAAATCGAAATGATAGATAGGTTCACCGGCTTCGGTTTTATACTCATTGATGATAGAAAACGAAGGGCTCTGAACGATGTCTGTCACTCCCAGCTCACGGCAGATGACTTTGATGAAGGTCGTTTTACCGGCTCCCATGCTGCCATAAAAGGCAAATACCCGGGCCAGCGGAAAAGCCCCCAGCAATTGCTTTGCGGCAGGTGCGAGGTCGGATTCGGAGTTACAGGTCAGTTTCAAAGATTATAGCAGGTTTGAAGTTATTTCGGTTTCAGTGTAACAAACGGGATCATTACCTCCTCCATCGACATCCCGCCATGCTGGAATGTGTTTTTGTAGTAATTAACGTAGTAATTATAGTTATTGGGGTAGGCGAAGAAATCGTTGCTGCGGCAAAAAACATAGGACGAGTTGACCGAAGTCTTCGGCAGGAAGATATCCGCAGGATTCCGAACTTCAAACACCTCGTTGTGTTCGAATTTCAATGCCCTGCCTGTCTTGTACCGAAGGTTGGTGTTCGTGTTGCGGTCACCGAGAATTTTAACGGGATTGTCGACCCTGATTGATCCGTGATCAGTTGTAATCGCAACATTGACATCCTTTTCAGCAAGGTATTTCAGTATTTCGATCAGGGGTGAATGCTGAAACCAGCTTACGGTCAATGAACGGTAGGCTTTTTCGTCATCGGCCAGTTCACGGATGATCTCCATCTCGGTGCGGGCATGCGATAACATATCCACAAAATTATAAACGATGAAGTTAAGTTTGTTCACCATCAGGTTGGGCATCAGCTCAACTAGCTTTTTCCCATACGTCTGATTGAGAACCTTGTAATATGAATATTTTACGTCGCGCCCATAACGTTTGAGAAGTTCGCCCAGCAATTCACTTTCAAAGTTGTTTTTAGGCCCCTCCTCATCTTCATTGACCCAATACTTCGGGTATTTTTTCTCGATCTCCGTCGGGAGAAGCCCGGCAAACATCGCGTTTCGTGCATATTGAGTCACCGACGGCAGAATGCTGTAATAGATTTCCTCCTTCTCAACGCGGAAGTAATCTTCAAGTATCGGCTGTAAAACTTTCCACTGATCGAATCGCAGGTTATCAATAAGGATTACAAAAGTCGGTTTGTTGTCATTCATCAGCGGGAAAACCTTGTCCTTGATCAGGGTGTGCGACTGAACCGGTTTGTCGCTGCCCTTTCCGCCGATCCAGTCGACATAATTCCGCTCCACAAACTTGCAGAATACCTGGTTGGCCTCATCCTTTTGCATTTTCAGCACCTGGTTCATCCCGTCGTCCATCAACTGGCCCAGTTTGAGTTCCCAGTAAGTGAGTTTTTTGTAAATCTCGGTCCACTCTTCAAAATTCAGCCTGTTGCTGATTTCCATTCCGATGCTGCGGAATTCCTGCTGATACTGGTGCGTGGTTTTTTCACTCACCAGTTTCTTGTTCTCCAGGTTTTTCTTCAGGCAGAGAAGAATCTGATTCGGTTTCACAGGTTTGATCAGGTAATCGGCGATACTCGAGCCGATTGCATCTTCCATGATGCTCTCCTCCTCACTCTTGGTGATCATCACTACCGGCAGGGTGGGATAAATTGCTTTCACACGCATCAGGGTTTCGATTCCCGATAACCCAGGCATTTGTTCGTCGAGGAATACAATATCAAAGGGTTTGCTCCTTATGATTTCGATTGCATCATGCCCGTTGTTGATCGTTGAAACATCATAGCCTTTCTCTTTCAGGAAAATAATATGGGGCTTGAGCAGGTCGATTTCGTCGTCGACCCATAATATTGAGATCTTATCCATAGATATTGTTTGCTTTATTAAATGTCGTAAGTTTGTTTTTATTGTGCCGGCAGGAAGCTTTTATAATTCTTTAACAAAATTACCCGATTTTGCACACCACCAATAAACAAAAAATTTTCAACGATCCGGTATATGGACTTATCACCATTCCGGATGCATTGATATTCGATGTGATCGAGCACCCGTACTTCCAGCGGCTTCGCAGAATCAAGCAGTTAGGGTTGACTGATTTCACATATCCATCGGCGCAGCACACCCGCTTTCAGCATGCGCTTGGAGCCATGCACCTGATGGGCCAGGCGATAGAGGTTCTGCGGTTAAAGGGCATTGAAATCACACGCGATGAGGCAACAGGCCTGAAACTTGCCATCTTGCTTCACGACATCGGCCACGGGCCTTTTTCGCACACCCTCGAACTGGCGATCGTGCCCGACCTCACCCATGAGGACCTGTCAAAATTATTCTTTACCGAGCTGAACCGGCAGTTTGGCGGCGCTCTTACGCTTGCCTGCGATATCTTCAATGACACCTACCCGAAGAAGTTCCTTCACCAGCTGGTTTCGAGCCAGCTTGATATGGACCGGCTCGACTACCTTGCCCGCGACAGTTTTTTCACCGGGGTGGCTGAAGGGGTGATAAGTTATGACCGCATCATCAGGATGCTGACCGTGATCGACGACGAACTGGTGGTTGAAGGCAAGGGTATCTACTCAATCGAAAAGTTCCTGATTTCACGCCGGCTGATGTATTGGCAGGTATACCTGCATAAAACTGTGATCGCAGCAGATCAGCTGCTGGTGAACCTTTTAAAGCGGGCAAAATTTTTAAGCCGCCGCGGTGTCGTATTGTTTGCAACGCCGGCCTTCAGCTCCTTTCTCATGAACAATCCTACAAAACAGGATTTTGAAGCAGGACGCGAATGGCTCGATCTGTTTGCCCGGCTCGATGATTCTGATGTATTCACCTCCCTGAAAGTATGGGCGGACCATTCCGATCCGATTTTATCAGACCTGTGCCGGAAGCTTGTTGAACGCCGGTTGTTCAGGGTGGAAATGCAGACCAAACCATTTAACCCTGAATATGTTTCATCTCTTAAACAGAAAACCATCGAAAAATACAACCTGGCACCGGAGGAAACCGAATATTACTTCACCTGCGATAAAGTTGAAAATAAAGCCTATAACCCCAGGCATGAACGAATCATGATCAAAGGACGGTCAAATGAACTTACGGATATTTCGGAGGTCTCAGAACAACTGAACAATGCAGTTATGCCCACCACAGTCAGCAAATATCTTCTATGCTACCCAAAGGAGATTTCTTCGTAAATCTAAAATCAATAAATCGCAAATCCAATCAGTAACATGCTGATAATCTGGCTGTTTAAAAATTTCCTAACCGGCTTATTGAAATATTTGGTAACTTGCGTCACTTTTTCATCCACATACAATTCACCAGATACAATTGATGGAATTTACCGCCGCCCAGATTGCCGACCTGCTCAATGGTACCGTTGAAGGTAACCCAGATGCCAAGGTTTCCAATCTCTCGAAAATTGACGATGGAAAACCCGGAACCCTGACTTTCCTGGCAAATCCAAAATACACGCCGTATATTTATACGACAGGGGCGTCGGTTATTGTTGTCAATTCAGATTTTACGGCTACCCAGGCCGTTCCCGGAACAATTATCAGGGTTGCGGACGCATATTCCTCTTTTGCGACGCTGCTCGAAATGTTCGACAAATCGCAAAAGGGAGTTGCCGGAATATCCGTTCATGCTTCCATTGACCCAACTGCCGTGCTTGGTGAAAATATTTCGGTGGGTGATTTTGCAGTCATCGGGAAAAATGTAGTGGTTGGAACAAATGTGGTCATTTATCCTCAGGTTTTCATTGGCAACAATGTCACAATTGGCGATCATACAGTCATGTACCCGGGAGTTAAGGTTTACAAAGATTGCATTGTGGGTAACCGATGCACATTGCACTCCGGTGTGATTATTGGCTCGGATGGCTTCGGATATGCTCCTTTAGCAAACCACATTTATCAAAAAATTCCCCAGTTAGGTAACGTGATCCTCGAAGAAGACGTGGAAATCGGATCCAACACTACGGTCGACAGGGCCACCCTGGGATCAACAATTATCAGGAAAGGGGTGAAACTGGATAACCTGATCCAGGTCGGGCACAATACAGAAATTGGTGAGAACACGGTTATTGCAGCCCAAACCGGCATAAGCGGATCGACGAAAATAGGCAAAAACTGTATGATTGGCGGACAGGTTGGAATCGCCGGGCACCTGACTATTGCAGACAATGTAAAAATAGCGCCCAGTTCAGGCATTGAAGCGAGTATTACCCGGGAAGGAGCCGTCATGCTGGGCATGCCGATAGCCCTTGAAATCGGGAAGGCCAGGCGTAATTTTATCCATTGGCGTAACCTCGATGAGATCGTACGAAAGGTTTACTCCATCGAAAAAAAGTTGAACGACACACATGAGTGAAAAACAGAGAACCATAAAAGAACCGGTTAGCATCTCGGGAGTTGGCCTGCATACCGGCAACGAAGTTATGCTCACTTTCAAACCGGCACCGGACAACTATGGTTATAAATTCAGCCGGACAGACCAAAACGGGGGCACCATGGTGGATGCCGATGTGGACCACGTGGTTGATACTTCCCGTGGAACAAGCATCGAACAGGACGGAGTGCGCATCGATACCGTTGAACACGTTCTTGCAGCACTGGCAGGACTTGAAATAGACAATGCCATCATTGAACTGAACCAGTCTGAGACCCCGATCCTTGACGGCAGTTCAAAGTACTACGTGGAAGCACTTAAATCGGTTGGCATTGTTGAGCAAAAAGCCTTGCGGCAGTATTTTGAAATCACGTCCAACATCACCTACCTGAATGCTGAAAAAAAGGTTGAAATGATCGCGATCCCTTCCCGCGACTTCAGGGTATCGGTCATGATTGATTATGAATCTAAGGTATTGCAGTCACAAAATGCAAGCCTTACAAAAATCAGCCAGTTCGAAAAGGATTTTTCCACCTGCCGTACCTTCGTTTTTCTGCACGAACTCGAGTACCTGTTGAATAACAACCTTATAAAAGGTGGTGACCTCAGCAATGCCATCGTGTTTGTTGATCGCGCAATGTCGCGCAAGGAACTTGATCACCTTGCCCATCTTTTCAACAAACCAAAAATTGAAGTGTTGAAGGAGGGGATGCTGAACAACCTTGAACTGCAATACCCTAACGAACCTGCCCGTCACAAGCTGCTCGACATCATCGGCGACCTGGCCCTGGTCGGCATGCCGATCAAAGGACATGTAATCGCAACCAGACCCGGCCATTATTCGAATGTTCAGTTTGCCAAACTGATTAAAAAGCAAATGAAAAAGGAGCGCCACCCGGACAGTGTGCCTACTTTCGATCCAAATAAACCTCCGCTGTACAATGTCAACCAGATAAAAAATCTTCTTCCTCACCGTCCCCCTTTCCTTTTTATTGATAAAATCATTGAAATGGGTACGGATTATGTGGTTGGCGTGAAGAATGTCACCATCAACGAGGCATTTTTTGTCGGCCATTTCCCCGATGAACCGGTGATGCCGGGAGTACTCCTGATCGAGGCACTTGCTCAAACAGGGGGAATCCTTGCCCTGAGCACCCTGGAAGATCCTCAAAATTACCTGACCCTGTTTGCGAAAATTGAAAATGTAAAATTCAGGCATAAGGTTGTACCCGGTGACACCCTCGTATTTTTCTGCCAGTTCGTTGGTCAGGTGCGAAGGGGGTTAATCTGCATGAAAGGGGTGGCATACGTAGGCAACAAAATAGTAATGGAAGCCGAAATGATGGCGCAACTCCAACGCAAATAACTCTATCATGAATCAACCCTTAGCATACGTAAATCCGCAAGCCAGAGTAGCTGCCAATGTCGTGATCGAGCCTTTCGTTTCCATCGATAAAAATGTAGTGATTGAAGAAGGCACATGGATTGGCTCCAATGTGACCATCATGGAAGGCGCCCGCATCGGCAAGAATTGTAAAATATTTCCGGGGGCCGTTATTTCGGCAATTCCACAGGACCTGAAATTTGCCGGTGAAGATACCATTGTGAAGATCGGGAACAATGTCGTCATCCGTGAATTTGCCACCATCAACCGCGGAACAAAGGCCAGTTATGAAACCGTTGTTGGCGACAACACCCTGCTGATGGCGTATGTTCACATCGCCCACGACTGTGTTGTCGGAAACAACGTGATCATGGCCAATGCCGCGATGCTAGCAGGACACTGCATCGTCGACGACTGGGCCATCATCGGCGGGATGGTTCCGGTGCACCAGTTTTGTCATATCGGGGCACATTCCATCATTGCGGGAGGAACCGGGGTTGGAAAAGACGTTCCCCCTTACACAAAAGCCGCAAGAGATCCGCTGTCATATGTGGGCGTTAATTCGATCGGTTTGCGCAGGAGAGGTTTCACTCCTGAAGTGATCAATAAGATCCAGGAGATCTACCGGATCATTTTTATCAAAGGGTATAATGTTTCCCAGGCTGTAGAAATCATTGAGGCCAGGATGGAAGCCACTCCCGAACGAGATGAAATCCTGTCATTCATTTCCAGTTCAAAGCGCGGGATCATGAAGGGATATTCAAAGATCAGGGAAAAGTAACCACTCCCCCCAATTTTTGCCCCTGCGACCTGATAGATGCACGATGAAAATCCAACTTGAGCAAATCGGAAAAAAATTCAATGCTGATTGGATTTTCAGAAATGTCGACTTTTTATTTGAAGAACAGTCCGTGTCAGCCATCCTCGGCAGGAACGGCTCCGGAAAATCGACCCTCTTGCAGGTAGTAGCCGGAAATCTTCACCCAACCCATGGCAAAGTCAGCTATACCCACGAGGGGCAAACCGTCAGCGGGGATGCTATTTTCCGTCACCTGACGATGGTTGCGCCATACCTTGAACTTATTGAGGATTTCACCCTGAAGGAGATGCTTGAATTTCATTTCTCGTTCAAAAAATACCTGCCGGGGCATGATCTTGCATCCGTCACATCCCTGCTTGAGTTTCCTGCCATGAAACACAAGCAGATCCGGCAGTTCTCTTCCGGGATGAAGCAACGCGTAAAGCTGGTCCAGGCTATCCTTGCCGATGTCCCGCTGCTCTTACTGGATGAACCTACCATGAACCTCGACAAATCCGGGATCGAGTGGTACCTTGAACTGCTGCGTAAGTATACCGGCGACCGCACTGTCATCATTTGCTCAAACCTTCATCAGACTGAATCGGCGTTTGCAAGCAAGGCGCTGGAGATTGAGGAGTACAAAAAGTGACAAGTGATAAGTGACAAGTGACTGCCGACTGCCGGCTACTGACTAATATTTTCAGGGATGGGCGACGAAGTAATATTCAGTTCCTTCGTTAAACATGGCGCATAGCTGGGTTTCGGAGAGTTCCGGCGCATGGTCAAGAAATCCTTTCAGGGTGGAGATTTTCAAACCACATTCAAGAGTCAGAAAGGTATACAATTCATTGGGTTTGGAATTGTAATAATCGGCAGCCCCAAGGCCAAATTCAAAGACAATAACAGGTTTGCATCTCTTTATGGTCTCCCTCCCCCCTTTCATCACCATGAACTCGGCTCCCTCCACATCAATTTTCATGAGGTCGATGTGAAGGCTGGCCGGGATAACATGATCAAGCAGATCGGTCTGCACCGTAATGGTAGCGATATCCACATTTTTGCCGTCGTATTTCCGTTTCTTTATGCCGCTGTAGGCCGGAGCATTCAATACATGCTGGAAGGTAGTCGTGCCGGCCTGATCGTAAAGTGCAACGGGGTATATGGTAACATGTGGATCTCCCGCATACTTATTTTTCAAAAACTGGTACAACTCCGGGATGGGCTCAAAACCGATTTTTTTTCCAAGGGGAGCCCCGTCCATCATCAGGTCCAGAATCTCCCCTTTGTGACAGCCGATATCGATGCAGTTTGAATCCGGTTTGAGGCTGCGCAGGATTATTTTCTGCGTGTATGCATCGTATTTCTGGTTTCGTGTAACCGAAATATGGAGAAGTGTAAGGATTCGTTTCAGAAATTGTTTCATCAGCCTTGGCAAACCTAATTTTCAATCGAGCGGCAAAAATAAGACTTTTAATCCAAGATTTTTAACTAATTTTGCAGCCCTTTTAAAA
>JBAXDH010000147.1:0-8033 GCA_037141055.1 bacterium
CCAGGCTTAATGCTTTGTCGTAGCATGTTTCCTGGTTGCCGCCGTAGCCTTTATTCTTGTGGTGCTGAACAAGGTGCCTTACGCCGATAGCATGGGCCAGTTCAACAGTTTTATCGGTGCTGGCATCATCAACCACCACAAATTCATCAACCAGGTCGAGGGGAATCTCGTCAATTGTTTGTTTTAACGTTTTTTCCGCATTGTAAGCAGGAAGAACGACTACGATTTTTTTATTATATAACATGACTGGAGTCTGCTTTTGAAAAATGAACCTTACTTTTCAAATACAAAGGTATTATTTTCCCTGGAAATGAAAAAGTGATGACTGGCAATACAAAATGGATTATGGTTTTCCCAGGCATTCCCTGTTATAGATAGTGATTGCCTGAGTGTTACCAAGTTTTACCGCTGTTTGCAAATCTTTGCATGCTTTATCCCTGTCGCCTGTCATCAGGTAAAGGATTGCACGGTTGAGATAAATGGGGGCATAATCCGGCTTCATGCTTATTGCCAGGTCAAGATCAAGTAAAGCGGCCTCTTTTTTTCCGAGACTTGCCCTGGCAAGGCCCCGGTTATAAATAGCTTCATAATTATTTTCCTTAAACCTGGAAGCCTTGTCGAAACAGGTGATGGCTTTTTCGTAATTTGTTTTGCGTGCATATACACTGCCCAGGTTGAACCACGCTTCGGCATATTCGGGAAAAAGTTTCACCGCATTGTTGCAGTCTTCAATGACCCGGTCGTAATTGCCAAGCTTAAACCAAACAGCACTGCGATTGTTGTATGCGATATAATACTGGGGTTCCAGCCGGATGGCCCTGCCGTAGTCCAGGATGGCAGAATCATATTTACCCGTTGCGCTGTATGCATCTCCCCGGCAATTATAGCCCCGGCTGTAGTCCTGTTTCAAAGATAATCCTTTGGAGTAGTCATTGATTGCCTGAGCAGGATCTGTTTTAAAATAGCAATTTCCACGGTTAAAATAGGGATCAGGATATTTCGGCCTTATGTCGATCGACCGGGTAAAATCAGCGATGGCCTTGTCATATTGCTGATTGTCATAGTATATGTTTCCACGGGCATTGAAAGCAATTTCATTCCCGGAGTCTTTTTCAATAACATCGTTCCAGAGTGATTCTGAATTTTTCCAAACCCTGACCCGCGAAGCAGTCGCACTCCCGAGTATGATCAAAAACAGGAACATAAACCAGGGGGTGACCCGGATCGGAATCCATTTCCTGCTTTCAGCCTTATTAACAATCCAGAATAAGATGATAACCAGCCCCGTATAGGAAACGTACGTATAACGTTCTGCAATGATGGCGCTTCCAACCTGCACAAACTGAATGGTCAGCATAATATTCAGGAAATAAAAAAGAAACCCGAAAAGAACCAGCCTTGTATATTTTAATGAATATAAAACCCCGGTAAGCATGATCAGGTTTATCACAGGGGCTGCGAAATAATACCAGGGAAACAGCAGTGATTTGTCGGTAACCGGGTATGAATGAAATGCCGTCAATCCGATTGGAAAAATAAACTTAAAAATATAGATAAAGAAACCGTACGAGACAAAGAAGAGCTTCTGAATAATCGTGTAGTTTGTCATTTCAGCAATGGCAATCCCTGTCTGAGCTTTTACAGTAGCGATCCCGATCCATACGGAAATAACAATAAACGGTAGTTTTTCCAGTAAAGCAAGCCATGAAAACTTTCGATGCCGCAGAAAATCGATTAACAGAAGTACCAGCGGAAATACCACGGCAGATGGTTTTGATAGCGCGGCGATCAGATACAGGCCAACAGCAGATGCCAGGTATATTGTCTTTCTCCGGTCAACATAAATGATGTAGGAAATCAAACCTGCCAGGTAAAAAAAAGTGTAAAGGACATCTTTTCTTTCGGAAATCCATGCGACAGATTCAACGTGCATTGGATGCACTGCGAACATCAATGCCGCAAAAACTGCGACAGTTTTATTTCGCTCAAAAATTAACAGTACAAATACGTAAGTCAGCAGAATATTCAGAATGTGCAGCAGCAGGTTGGCAAAGAAATAGGAAAAAGGAGCCAGGCCCGAGACTTTGTAGTTCAGGGCAAGTGAGAGGATTGTAAGCGGGTGGTAGTTGACAGCGATAGGATTGGAGAAAATATAGCGAATATTTTCAATAGAAAATGATTTAATGTACTGGTTGTTTGTGACATACGTATTATCGTCCCAATTTGTAAATGAGTTCTGCAGGGCAGGAAAATACAATACAACGGTTATGACAATGCCGAAGATCAGGAAAAGTGGATATTTGTTCCTGCCAATGAAGCCAGAGTTTTGGTCATGGTGACTGGCAGGATTTGAAGGGCCTTGTTTCTTATAGGTGGAATTGTTGGCTGGCGTTTTTTTTTTCATCTTTCACGCTTCTTTTTATTTGTTCTCTACTTTGCTTTTTAAGAAAATCATCAGAGTGTTGTCGACACTGTCCCCGCATTGTTTTGCTTGGATGAGGTGTTCGTATGCCCTGGTATAATCCCTGTTGTTGCAGAAAATAGTCGCCAGCATGCTGTGGGCCTTCCCGTTTGCAGGGTTCAGTTCCACGGATTTTAAAAAGCAAGTTACGGCACTATCGAATTTGCTGTTATAATAATATGCAATCCCTAAGTTCATATTACAGTTATTATCGTCCGGATAACTGCGCAGGTACCGTTTAAAATCGCTGATTCCCGAGTCATACTTTTCCAGGTTGTCGGTATAAAGAACCCCCCGGGCAAAAAAGAGTTTGACGTCGCCAGGGTTGTTCCTGATGGCACTGGAATAGTCGCTCAGGGCGAGCTCAAATCTCCCCATCTTTTTATAGAGGAATGCCCGGGATGCATAAAAATTCAACCTCTTTGCATCAGTTGAATCGATTTTAAGTCCCTCGGTCAGGTCGTTTACCGCATTATCGTACTCCATTTTTTCGTTATACATGAATGCCCTGTTTGTGAATGCCTGGGCACATTGAGGATTCTTGTCGATCACATCAGTCCATAAGGAGATGCTGTCTTTCCAGGCCAGGGTGCGGTTCCAGGTTGTCACGGCCATGAAGACCATCAAGGCGATCCCAACAGTGTTTGCAATGTTCTTCTTTTTTAGGGATAGTTTTTGCCTGAATTCCAGGAATGCTGTTACGACAATGAGCCCCAGCCCTATATATGGGATGTAAGTATACCGTTCTGCCACAACTGCCCTGCCTACCGGGAGGAACTGCAATACCGGGAAAATAGTTGCCAGGAAAAACAAAAGGCCAAACGAGATGTAACGGCCGTTTTTTCGACTCTTCCAGATTGCAATGATCAGGATTGGCAAAATGAGCGGGGAGAGATAGATGTATAAAGGTACGCCGCCATCCTGAGTTACCGGGTATTCGTACAGTGCTGTCTGCCATGCCGGAACAACGAATTTTAGCAGGTAGACACACAGGCTGTAAGGGGCGTAGAAGAGGCTCTGAAATATCGGTATTCCAAGCGGATTAATGTAGTTACTCGCTTTTTGAGCAAATATGGCAACGATGCCAAAAGTGATCGACAAAAGGAAAAATGGAATTTTTTCGACAGCAGTTTTCCACCCGAACCTTCTGCCCGAAAAATAATCGGTCAGAATTAACACGATGGGCAAGGTAACTGCTTGTGCTTTTGATAGGCATGAAAAGAGAAAAAAGAGCAGTGACAGTAAATAAAATATTTTTTTGCCTTTTTGAAGGTAAAAAAGATACGTTATCAATGACATGAAAAACCATGCTGTGTAAAGCAAATCTTTCCGTTCTGAAACCCATGCCACTGATTCAACATGCATGGGATGCAGGGCGAAAAGCAGCGCAATCACAACTGCCGCAGTCGAATTCTTCTTCAACAGGTGAAAGAAAAACGAATATACGAGCATTGCGTTTACAAGGTGCAGGATTAGGTTGTGGACATGGTACCCGGGAGCGGAAAGTTTGAAAAAGTGAAAATCAAAGGCAAAACTGAGGAGGGTAAAAGGATGATAATTTCCAACGAAATAGGAGGAGAATATCATCTTCAGGTTGGCCCAGTTGAATGCCGTGATCATGTTGTTGTTCATGATATAAATGTTGTCGTCCCAGTTCACGAATTCAAAGTTCATGACAGGAAAATAGCTTACAAATACGGCCGCAGCCAGGAGGAGGATTTTCCAGGTTAGTATTTTGTCCTCTTTTATCAGAATTCTCTTGTTGGCCATGGCAGTATTATTTCAACGGTAGGGCATGATATTTATCTTCTTGGAAATACAAACTTACATAATTTTAGATGAAAATAAAAAATAGAGAAAAATGAGTATTTTTGTGAGCAAATTGATACAAAAATGATAGGTCAGCCAAGCAAAAAAAGCGTTGTGACAGCGAGAAAACATGCACCGCGCAGAACAAATCCATTGGAGCTATTTGTTTTTCCATCGTTATTGTTTTTATTTGCTTTTATACTCTATGGCAATACCATTAACCATGACTTTGCCCTGGATGATGATATTGTTACACGCAAAAATATCTTCGTTCAGGAAGGATTTGCCGGAATACCCATGATTTTTTCCAAAGGTTTCCTGTATGGTTTTAATCAGCGGAACGACCAGTCTTACCGACCAATCTCCTTGCTTTCACTTGCTGTTGAGACAGGCTTTTTTGGCAGCAAACCCGGTGTGCATCATTTTCTCAATATCCTCTACTATGCACTGGCATGCGTTGTGTTGTTTTTATTATTAAAAAAGCTTTTCCTGAATTACTCTGCGTGGTTGCCATTTGCCGTCACGTTGTTGTTTGTCTCTCATCCCATACATACCGAGGCGGTAGCAAATATTAAGAGCCGGGATGAAGTATTGAACCTGCTGCTCCTGCTTGCTACGCTGCTGAAATTATTCCAGTTTACCGATACCGGGAAAAAGCATTATCTGATTATTTCTGCAGCTTTTTATTTTCTTGCCTTGCTTACCAAGGAACAAGCGATCACATTCCTGGCTATTATTCCGCTTACCTTGTTTTTCTTCAGAAAAATACCCGTTGGGAAAATTTTGATAACCTGCATCCCCTTCTTTATTGTGGCCGGAATTTATATGGTCATGCGATGGGCGATCCTCGATTCAGTGACATTTGACGAGAAAATGACTGTCGTTAACAATACCCTGGCCGGGGCGGCCAATATGCAGGAAAGGCTCGCTACCGCCATGCTCATTCTTGGCAAGTATATGCTACTGTTGTTGTTCCCCCATCCCCTGAGTTGGGACTATTCCGTCAATCAGATCCCTGTTGTCACTTTTTTCAATCCGTGGGTGATTGGTTCATTGCTGCTGTATACAACTTTGTTTATCTTTTCAATCATTAAGGTCAAAGCAAAAAATATTTTCAGTTACTCTTTCCTTTTCTTTATATTATCCATGTCGGTCGTCTCGAACATTTTCATCCTGATTGGATCAACTCTTGGGGAAAGATTTTTACTCACGCCTTCTGTCGTTTTTTGCATAAGCCTCATTTTTATTATACTTAGAATGACCCGGACTGACCTTTCAAGCCATTTGGCAAAGCCCGGTCCGGTATTCCAGGGTGCCATCATTTCAATTCTCGTACTTTATTCTTACAAGACGATTTCGCGCAATATGGACTGGGAAAATAATCTTACGTTGTTTTCCCAGGGGGTGGTTTCTTCCCCGAACAGTGCCAGGGCGCACGCCTCTTATGCTTTTTCTTGTAAATCTGCGGCGCTGGAGGCCTCGGATATGGAGACAAAAGTGAAATATTTAAATCTTGCACGTGTGCATTTCAACAGAAGTCTTGAGATTAATCCCACTTATAGTTATACCTTGTATAATCTGGGGGTGATGGAATATGAAACGGGCAACAAGGACGCTGCAAAAGCGCTCTATGTAAAGGCGCTTAAGGAAGAGCCCCGCGATTTAAATGTGCTGAACAATCTGTCGGTCATTTGTATTGAAAAAAAACAATATGATGAGGCACTGACATATCTGTTACAAACAAGGGCAATCACACCTGGGAATTCGACCCTGCTTGGCAATATCGGGGCTGTTTATCAGCGAAAAGGAAAATTTGAAGAGGCCATTCAATATGATGAAATGGTACTACAGATTGATCCTGGAAACGGGCAGGTCCTGGGGAATTTAATTGAAATATATTCAATGCTCGGAAATACTGAAAAAGCCAATTATTATATTAAAGCTAAAGATAATCTTAACCTTAAACCTAGGTAATTCACCAAATCTTTATCCGGAATATTTATAAGCATCCATTTGTTTTACCTGGGAAATCTTGCAAACGATGCGGAACCTGCAGCCATTATCCGGGTCTCATTTTTCGTGTAAATTTTGTTTTAGATAATTCATCAAAACACTGTCAACCTGAACGCCATACTTTTTGGCCATCAGTCCATGACTGTAAGCTGAAGAAAAATCTTTGCCCTGGTAAAACAATGTTGTAAGGAAACTGTGGGCATTCCCGTTCGCCGGATTCAATTCCGTGGATTTAAGAAAATAAATTTTCGCACTGTCAAAATTGTTTTGCTTGTAGTAGGCAATCCCCAGGTTGAAATTTCCGCCAATATCATCAGGGTTCAGTTTAATCACCATTTTAAAATTCCTGATGCCGGAATCATATTGTGCGAACTTGTCGGTATATAATACACCCCTGTCCAGCCAGGCCTGGAGGTTTGCAGGGTTTTTACGGATGGCAACGGAACAATCATTTAAAGCCGATGGATAATTCCCCAATTTCTGATGGATCAACGAACGGGATGTATAGAGGTTTAACCCACGGGCGTCATTTGAATCATATTTAATTCCTTCGGTTAAATCAGTCAACGCTTTTTCGTATTCCGTCATTTCATTATACATTACAGCCCGGTTATAATAGGCCCTGGCACAACGGGGATTTTTGGAAATGACATCTGTCCAGAAAACGAGGCTGTTCTTCCATACCATCGTGCGCTGCCAGGTGAGCGTAAGCAATAATGCAATGATCAGGATTCCTGCTGAATTAACGATGTATCTGTATTTCGAAGCCACGCCGGAACGCTTTTCCCAAAAAACAACCGCAACGATAAAACTCAACCCGATGTAAGGAATATAGGTGTACCGTTCCGCGGCAACAGCAACACCAACCGGAAGAAACTGCAATACAGGGAAAATGGTTGCCAGGAAAAACAAAAAGCCAAAGGAGATGTATTTTTGATTTTTCCAGGTTTTCCAGATGACAACGAAAAGAATTAAAAAAATGAAGGGAGAAAGATACAGATACAGGGGGAATGTACCTTCCAATGCAGCCGGGTATTCATATACGGCTATCTGGTTGATCGGGAAAAGAAATTTCACCAGGTAAAGCCAGAGACCATAAGGGGCATAGAAAATGCTTTGGGACCATGGAATCTTCAGCGGGTTGAAGTAATTGCTTGCTTGCTGGGCGAATACAGCCACCACCCCGAATGAAAGAGACATGAGAAAGAACGGGATTTTCTCCAGGGCAATTTTCCATCCGGTTTTCCGGGAAAGATAATAGTCCGTTAAAATTAAAATGACAGGCAACGTAACTGCCTGCGCTTTTGAAAGGTTTGAAAAGAGAAAAAGGAGCAGCGCCAGGAAATAATACGCGTTTCTGCCCTTTTGAATATAAAAGAGATATGAAATCAGGGACAGAAAATAATACGCGGTATACAGTACGTCCTTGCGTTCGGAAACCCAGGCCACCGATTCGACATGCATCGGGTGAAGGGCAAACAACAGGGCAACGGTGATCGCAACATTTGAGTTTTTCTTCAATAGGTGAAAGAAAAAAGTGTAGACGAGCACTGCGTTGAGTATATGCAAGAGAAGATTGTGAACATGGTAACCTGGGGCGGAAAATTTGAAAAAATGAAAATCAGCCATGAAACTGATGAGAACCAACGGATGGTAGTTTCCCATGAAATAGGTCGAAAATATCTTCTTCAGGTTTGCCCAGGTAAAAGCGGTGATCATATCATTGTTCATGATATAAACAATGTCGTCC
>JBAXDH010000148.1:0-7875 GCA_037141055.1 bacterium
GGATGGTGCCTTTCCAGGGCGTGATCGCTTACCATTTCATGCCTGATAAAATGGTTTCACCTTATGTTGGCCTGGGTATCGGTGGCGACTACATGGAACATCACCTGCTGGTTCAGGAGTACGACATATACAAAACCCGCTGGGATTTCTCATTAACACCCGAAGTTGGTGCGCTGGTCAAGTTTGGCGCATTCTCAAGCTGGGGGGCTCTCGTAGCCTTTAACTACAAGTGGACCACCAACAGGATCGAAGTGTATAACGACAAGACCTCAAAAGACCTTCAGATGCTGAACCTGAAAGTCGGGCTTGTTCTGATTGTCAGATAATCTGTAATTCACCAAAAAGAAAGAGGGCGTCCCAAAAGGTTGTCCTTTTTTTTATTGCCCCCGGGCCGGGTGGCCTTGTCGCCGCTAAAATATATTTCTTTCTGATATTTTGGCCATTATTGTATTATGTTGATTTTATGTTTATTTTTGTATCTGGGTTTACTTCAAATCCCGGTTTCAAGCTCCTGAATCGTTCTTAATCACTGATAAATATTGCCTTGCTAATATTTATCAATGAGAACCCGCTAATTTTTAATATTCAGAGAAATAGCCATAGCGAGCGCACCCTACGGGTGAATTCGCTATGGCTATTTCGGTTGATTCAGGTGCGTGGCGGTACCATCTGAAGGTATATATATAAATATGCGAGGATTCACTCCTTTTTTTGCTCATCGACCCTGTCAAATAAAGGCCCCACTGCGCTGCTCAAAACAAAAAAAGGGATGGAAACACACGAAAATAAATCCGAAGCAGCGGCCCTGCGCCTTAAGGCCGAAGATTTGCTGAAAATGAAATCAGAATCCAAAATACTGGAGCTTATTGAGGATCTGGCGTTTCAAAATGAAGAGAAGGCAAAGCGTGCCGATGAACTGCTCATTGCAAACAAAGAGCTTGCCTTTCAAAACAAAGAAAACGCAAAGCGGGCTGATGAACTGGGTAATGCAAATGCCAATGCACTGAAACTAACTCATGAACTTGAGGTACACCAGATAGAGCTGGAAATATTAAACGAAGAGCTCATACAGGCAAAAGAGAGAGCATATATTGCTGCCAAAAAATATGCTGAACTCTACGACAATGCACCAACGGGTTATTTTAGTCTGTCCAAAGAGGGCAAAATAAACGAGTTAAATCTCAGCGGGGCAGCCATGCTTGGCAAAGAAAGTTCACTGCTAAAGAACAGCAAGTTTGGCTTGTTCGTTTCCAATGAGACAAAGCCGGCATTCAATAGCTTTCTTGAAAAAGCATTTAACAGCAATTTTAGAGAAACCTGTGATGTTACCCTGTTAACGAGCGGCAACGCGCCTGTATTTATTCACATCGCCGGTATTGTTACCGAAAACAGAGAACAATGCCTTGTGACTACGGTTAACATCACCGGACGAAAGCTTGCCGAGAAAGCATTAAAAGAGAATGAAGAGAAATTCCGGACAGTGGCAGATTTCACCTATGACTGGGAATATTGGACAGGGCCGGATGGCCGGATTATTTACATTTCTCCTTCGTGCGAGAGGATCAGCGGGTATAAACCGGAAGAATTTTTAGCCGACAGATCACTGCTGAAGAAGATCGTACATCCGGGTGACGCAAATATTTTTAAGGATCATCCGGAAAATTTACTATCCCCGGAACACATAAATAAAATTGACGAGTTTGATTTTAGAATCATCAGAAAAGACGGATCAGTGGCACATATCAGCCATTTGAGCAGAACTGTTTTTGACGATAGGGGTAATTACCACGGACGGCGTGTCAGTAACAGGGATATCACCCGGCGCAGGAAGATGGAAGAAGAGCTTAAACTGGTATCTGCTGAGCTCAGGAAAGCTGAAAAAGATAAGCTGGATGATTCCGAAAGCAGGTATCGTTCCATTTTCCAGGGAAGCCCCGATGGAATTATGATTACTGATGAGCAAACCAAAATGATCGTTTTTGCCAATCCGGCACAATGTGAAATACTTGGATATACCGAAGATGAGCTGAAGATGGTTAATATTGCCGGAATTCATCCTGCAAATACTTTTCCGGATACCCTTGCAGCGTATGAAAGCATTGCACGCGGGGAGAATATCAGTGCTGTAGATATTCAATGTCTTAAAAAGAACGGGGAGATTTTTTACGCGGATATCTCAGCAAGTTTCATGACCATAAACGGCAGAAAATGCATCGTGGGCTTCTTTCGGGACATTACTAAACGCAGGCATGCAGAAGAAATGTCACGGAAAAGCGAAGAAAAATACAAAACCATGTTAAATGCTTCTCCCGATTGCATGGTATTAACCGACATGAACTCTGTCATTGTTGAGGTTTCAGACATCGGCCTTCATTTACTGGGGGTCGATTCAAGAGATAAACTTTTGGGCAATGATATTTTTTATTTCGTGCCGGATCATGAGCACACCCTGTTACGGGAAATGCTTGTCAGAACAACGAAGGAAGGACTTGCAGAAAATATCGGGATAACCCTCAGAAAGTATGACCAATCTCTATTCCCAGGCGAAATCAGCATCACGCTGATGCAAAACCACGATGGTGCACCCATATCATTCATGATCATCATCCGCGATATTTCACTGCGTAAGAAAATGGAGGCAAGGCAGATCCACAACGACCGCCTGACAACGCTTGGAGAAATGGCCGCGGGCATTGCCCATGAGATCAACCAGCCCTTGAATATCATTTCAATGGTACTGGATAGAATTTTAATGGAGATTGCCAAACCCGAAATTGTCGACGTCGGATTCCTTAAAATAAAATCAGACAAGATTTTCGAAAACATAACCCGCATCAGGGATATTATTGATCATGTAAAGGCTTTTTCAAGTAGCCGCAAAGAAAACATGCTCACCGCTTTCAATGTTAATTCAAGCATCGTAAATGCCACTTCGATGATCGTGGAACAGTTCAAACACCTTAACATCGACCTCAATCTGCAACTCGAACAGCATATATCCCCGATAGTGGGCAATACCTATAAATTTGAGCAGGTTATTGTTAATCTGCTGATCAATGCCAAAGATGCTGTTTCGGAAAAGATTAGCAAAACTGAAGAAAATTTCGAGATGCTTGTTGGAATCAGATCATGGCAGGAAAATCAATCTGTCTTCATTGAAGTTACCGATAATGGAATTGGGATCAGTGAGGATGATCTCCAGCATATCATGCTTCCTTTTTATACAACCAAGGATGAAGGAAAAGGAACCGGGCTTGGCTTATCCATATCATATCAGATCATCAGGGAAATGAACGGAACCATTGAAATAAAGAGCGACAACACACACGGAACAAATGTTAAGCTGGTTTTACCTGTACAAATAAAAGCACAATGATGGAGCGAAAAAACACGATAAAACGCCTTCGCCAAAAGGCCGAAGAGCTGCTGAAAATCCGTGAAGATGTTGCAGGCATTGGCTCCACAACAGAAGTCGATAATCTCAAACTCATTCAGGAACTTCAGATACACCAGGTTGAGCTTGAATTGCAGAATGAAGAGCTCCAGCATGCACGTGCAGCGGCAGAAGTGACGAACGACAAGTATATCGGGCTGTACGATTTAGCGCCATTGGGTTATTTTACGCTTTCCGAAAAAGGTGAAATCATCGAATTAAACCTCAACGGGGCAAAGATGCTGGGCAAAGACCGCCAGCATCTGAAGAACAGTCTGTTTGATTTTTTCGTGTCAGAGGAAACAATACCAGTTTTCAATCTCTTTCTTGCGACGGCATTTAAGAGCAATGTAAACGAATCCTGCGAACTAAGCCTGACGACTTCAGGCAACGAGTCCATTTTTGTCCATCTTTCGGGCATCGTCGCCGGAAACGGGGCGGAATGCATGGTAACTGCGGTTGATATCACCGAACACAGGCATGCGCAGCAAAAACTGCAGATCTCAGAGGAGATGTACCATTCCATTTTTGAGGGAAGTCCCGACGGAATATTGATTGCCGATACGGAAACAAAAATGATTACATATGGCAATACGGCTCAATGCCGCCTGTTCGGATATACAGAGGAGCAATTCAAAACGATGAGCATTGCCGGCATTCATCCGGAAGACACATTCGGGAACACCCTTGCCGAGTTTGAAAGTGTGCTGCACGGTGAAAAAACCCTTGCCGAAAATATTCAATGTCTCAAAAGGAACGGTGAAATTTTTTACGCGGATATCAGCGGAGCGCTGATATCCATTAACGGAAGAACCCAATTGCTTGGTTTTTTCCGGGATATTACGGCACGCAAAATTACCGAGCAGAATATTCACGACCTCAACGTAAACCTTGAAAAAAGAATAACCGAAAGGACTGCACAGTTAGCAGAAAGCAATGCAAAACTTGAGCACGAAAATGCAGAACGTCTCGAAAGTGAAATAAAGCATCGTTCAATGATTTCCAATATCTCAGATGTAATTGGAATCATGGGCACCGATGGGGTAATGAAATATAAAAGTCCCAACATCGAAAAGCACTTTGGCTGGAAACCCGGCGATCTGATCGGAACCAACGGATGGTTGACCGTCCATCACGATGATCTGGAGCGTGTTCAAATGGAATTCTATGCCCTTTTGCAAAAGGATAACTCATCAGCAACGGTTGAATACAAATACAAATGCAAAGATGGCAGTTATAAACCCATTAAGCTCACAGCTGTTAATCTTGTGAATGATTCTGTTATTAATGGCGTTTTGCTGAATTACCACGACATCAGCGTGCGCAAACAAGCGGAAGAAGCCCTCATTGCAGCCAGGAACGAAGCAGACAGGGCAAACCTTGCCAAAAGCGAATTCCTTTCGCGCATGAGTCACGAACTGCGGACTCCCATGAATTCAATTCTTGGCTTTGCCCAGTTAATGGAAATGGGCGAAATAAAAGCATCGCACAAAAAGTGGATAAATAATATACAAAACAGCGGAAAACATTTGCTCAGTCTGATAAATGAAGTGCTCGAACTTGCCGGGATTGAATCCGGAAGGCAAATTCTGACACTGGAACCGGTTGGGATATCAGACATTATTCATGAAATATCGGAGATGGTTCAAGTCCTGGCAGATAAAAGCAAGGTAACGATTGTACTTGTTGATTCACCTGCCAGCTACCTTTTTGCCCTGGCCGACAAACTCCGGATGAAACAGGTTTTGCTTAATTTGACCAGCAACGCCATCAAATACAACAGGGAAGGTGGTTCGGTAACTGTTAAAACAGAGTTGCAATCAACAGATGAGCGTGAAAACGCTTCTGTCAGAATTTCAATAAGCGATACCGGTAATGGGATTAAGCCCGGGGATATCACCAAACTCTTTCAACCATTCGAGCGCATAGGAGCGGATAAAACCAAAACCGAAGGTACCGGAATGGGGCTTATCGTTGTGAAAGAACTTATGAAAGCCATGAACGGTGCAATTGGAATTGAAAGCGAGGTTGATGTTGGCAGTACCTTCTGGATTGAACTGCCTTTAACCGAAAACAGGAAAAGCTATCAGCAACAAAATGAGGAGAATATAAAACTGACAGCAGAATCAGCCATTGCAAACAATGACCCCGGCTTCCAACGTGAAAATGAATTATTGGCGGTTGGCCCCGGTCACGAAAAAACCGGAACTATCCTTTATATCGAAGACAGCGCCACCAACGCTGAACTGGTAGAGCAAATCCTGCTCTATCACCGGTCGGCTATACAGTTAGTGAGCAATGAAAATGGAATGCAGGCTGTTTCATTGGCCATCGAATACGCTCCTGATTTAATTCTTCTCGATCTCGATTTGCCCGATATCCAGGGTTTCGAAGTGATCAAACTGCTGCAGGCGGAAGAAAAAACAATGGCAATTCCGGTGGTGGTTGTCAGCGCCGATGCGATGCCCCCCCAGATAGAAAAACTGATGAAAGCAGGGTCCAAAGATTATTTGATCAAACCGCTTGACATCATGGCTTTTCTGGAGGTAGTGGATAAGTGGGTGGGGAACTTACCGAAAGTGAAATAGTACGGGCGCATGCTGAGATCAAGGCTGTCGTCATATACAACCGCGCGAAGATTGAATTTGTTTATCGGCGCAGCAGGGTCCACTTCTCCTGTTACGTCAACGAAATCTTGTACGTGTATGACGAGATCGAGGGATTGATGCAGGTTATCGCGAATTCATTATTTCGCGTAACTGACTGCCCTTGTTTCCCTGATAACCGTAATTTTAATCTGTCCCGGGTAGGTCATCTCACTCTGGATCTTCTTCGAGAGGTCGAATGATATCTGGTTGGCTTCAACATCAGTGACTTTGTCGGCACCAACGATAACGCGCAATTCGCGGCCAGCCTGGATGGCATATGTTTTGACAACACCGGGATAACTGAGAGCGAGTTCTTCAAGATGCTTCAGCCGCTCGATATACGCTTCAACTACTTCGCGGCGTGCACCCGGGCGGGCACCGGAGATGGCATCGCAAACCTGCACGATCGGCGATATCAGGTTATTCATCTCTATTTCGTCGTGATGGGCCCCGATGGCATTGATGATTTCCGGTTTTTCCTTGAACTTTTCAGCCAGTTTCATGCCGAGAACTGCATGTGGCAATTCCGGCTCGGTATCAGGCACTTTGCCGATATCGTGCAGCAACCCGGCACGCTTTGCAATCTTGGGGTTCAACCCGAGCTCTGCGGCCATTGTTGCGCAGAGCTTGGACACTTCGATGGAGTGCTGCAGCAGGTTTTGCCCGTAGGATGACCGGTATTTCATTTTGCCGATCATGCGAACGAGCTCATGGTGCATGTTGTGGATGCCCAGGTCGATGCTGATCCGCTTGCCTGTTTCGATGATTTCCTGTTCAATCTGCTTTTTAGTCTTGGCCACTACTTCCTCGATACGCGCCGGGTGAATGCGGCCGTCGGTGACCAGCTTGTGCAGTGAAAGACGTGCAATTTCACGCCTCACCGGGTCGAATCCTGATAAAATGATGGCATCGGGAGAATCATCAATGATGATTTCAACGCCTGTCAGGGATTCAAGAGTACGAATGTTTCTTCCTTCCCGGCCGATGATCCGCCCTTTGATCTCTTCGCTTTCAATGTTGAACACCGAAACGGTATTTTCAATGGCATGCTCGGAAGCAGTGCGCTGGATCGTTTCGATGATGATTTTTTTGGCTTCGGTATTCGCTGTAAGCCTCGCTTCGTCGATGATATCCTTCATGTGGACGATTGCCTCTGACTTAGCCTCCTCCTTGAGGGTTTCAATCAGCTGCGTTTTGGCTTCCACGGCTGAAAGGCTGGAAATGGCTTCCAGTTTTTCAACCTGCACTTTCATTGCTTTGTCAAGATCCGCTTGCTTTTTGCTGATGAGCTCCATCTGCTGGGCAAGGTTCTGCTTGATGGTAATTACCTCTTTTTGTTTTTTTGTAAATTCTTCAACTTTCTGATTCAGCGTGCCTTCCTTTTGTTTGAACCGGTTTTCGTTTCGTCCGAGTTCGTCATTTTTTTCGTGAATGAATTTTTCATGCTCGGTTTTGAGTTGCATGAATTTTTCCTTGGCCTGCAGTATTTTTTCTTTTTTTACGATTTCGGCCTTTTCCATGGCATCCCTGAGCAGGACATCGCGTTTGCGCTCCAGTGCCCTGTTCAGGACAGTTCCTGTTAAAACGCCCCCCAGGATGACCCCGGCCACCCCGATGATAATATAAAATAGAATTCCTCCCATAGATATATATATTTATTTGTCGCAGCGACACACCACGGTGTGTCTCCACACGGTGTGTCTCCACACGGTTTATAATAATGAAGGAAAGAGGAAGAAAATAAAAAAACCCGCATTATCCAGCGAGGTATTGATAATCCTCTAACGACACGAA
>JBAXDH010000149.1:0-7813 GCA_037141055.1 bacterium
TGACGGGCGTTACAAAGATATTAGCCTGATTTTCAAGTCTGGGTATATGACCCCTTCGGGGTCTGAATTTTCCCCTTTCCCTTTTTCATTTTTTACTTACGGGTATAAAAGTGATCAATCGATTAAAATTTCATACATCATTTTGGAAATTTCGTAACAGCCGGGAGATTTCCCCGGTGTAATATTGCATCATGGAAAAACATCCGTAAAAACAATAACCTATGAAACTGAAAAAAAATGTTGCCGTGAGCGAGGCAGGGCTGCTGTTCAACCCGGTTACCGGTGAATCCTTCTCCGTAAATCCCATCGGAGTTGAAATCCTCAGCCTGATCAGGGAAGAGAAGAACCCTGAGCAAATCAGTATAACGATCCTCGAAAAATATTCAACCGACCAGTCCACTTTTGAGAAAGATTACCACGATTTTATCGGAATCCTCGAACATCACAACCTCCTTGAAACCCATGAAGAAACGAAAGCTTAATATCGCCGTAACCGGGCTGAACGCCATCGATTCGCCCGGACCGGGGGTTTCGGTGATCAGGGCACTCCATGAGGCGGCGTCGTTCGAAGTCCGCATCATCGGGCTGTCATATGAGTCGCTCGAGCCGGGCATTTACATGCACAACCTGGTTGACCGCACCTACTCCATCCCCTATCCTGCGGCCGGGATCGATACCCTGCTGGCACGCCTGGAATATATCCACGAAAAGGAAAAACTCGATGTGATCATCCCCAACTTCGATGCAGAACTATTCCCGTTTATCAAGCTGGAGCCAAAGCTCAAAGCTATGGGCATACACATGTTCCTTCCCACCCTGCACCAGTTCGAAGAGCGGCATAAGGTCAACCTGAACGATTTCGGCAAGAAATACTGCATCAGTGTTCCGCGTAGCAAGGTTATCTACGACCTGAACACCGTGCACAGCCTTCCTTCGGAATTTTCATTCCCGATGATCGTGAAAGGAAAATTCTATGATGCTTCCATCGCCTACAGCATCGAACAGGTGAAAAGCTATTTCAACAAGATCAGCGCAAAATGGGGGCTGCCGATAATCATCCAGGAGTTCATCCATGGCACCGAATTCAATGTGACCGGGCTGGGCGACGGAAAGGGCAACACCATAGGTGCTGTTCCGATGCGCAAGCAGTACATCACCGACAAAGGCAAGGCATGGGGCGGAATCACCATTTCCGATGAAAAGATGCTCGACATGACCAGGAAATTCCTCAAACACACCAAATGGCGCGGCGGCTTCGAACTGGAACTGATGAAGAACAAGGACGGTGAACTATACCTCCTGGAGATCAATCCCCGGCTGCCTGCATGGATATACCTCGCCGTGGGCGTCGGGCAGAACATCCCCGAAGCGCTGGTAAACCTTGCCATGGGCGAAAAAGTAACCCCTTTTACCACGTACGATGTGGGGAAAATGTTCATCCGGTATTCCTGGGATATGATTGTTGACCGGGAAGAGTTTGAGCAGATCAGCATTTACGGGGAACTGTAAAAAGAAATGGCGAAATAGCGAAATAGCGAAATAAAAAATAAACAAATACGATAATGAGCAAGATCAGATATGAACGACCGGTGATTAAGAAACTGGAGACCGGCATGCCGAATAAATTCGGAACAAGAACGGAATACGAACCCATGACCCATATCGACGGGGTGGCCGTTAACGACCTGGTAAAACAGTTTGGTTCGCCCCTGTTCGTCATTTCGGAAAAAACAGTGCGAAACACTATAAAAAAAGCAAGGAAAGCATTTGAAAACCGGTATCCGAAGGTTCAGTTCGCATGGTCGTACAAAACCAATTACCTCAATGCTGTTTGCAGCATCTTCCACCAGGAAGGTTCATGGGCCGAGGTGGTATCGGGTTTCGAATACGACAAGGCTATCAACCTGGGCATCGACGGCAGTAAGATCATTTTCAACGG
The DNA here is from genome assembly GCA_037141055.1 of bacterium. GTDB lineage: Bacteria > Bacteroidota > Bacteroidia > Bacteroidales > FEN-979 > CAIVAT01. The sequence goes on from JBAXDH010000149.1 coordinate 1,940, forward strand.
TCCCGACAAGAGCGAACAGGACCTCACCAAGGCGATCAACAACGATTCACTGATCCACATTGATCATCTCGATGAACTCTATTCAATTGCCGAACTGGCGGAGACGCTGCAAAAACGTCCGCGGGTTGCCATCAGGGTGAACATGGATACGGGCGTTTACCCGATGTGGGACCGCTTCGGTTTCAATTATGAGAATGGACAGGCCTGGGATGCACTGAACAAGATCATGCATTCAGGGAAGATGGAACTCGTCGGGCTTCACTGCCACATCGGCACGTTCATGCTTTCACCTTTTGCTTACGGCATTGCGGCGGCAAAACTTGCAGAACTGGCCCTCTCGGTGGAACAGAAGTTCAACCATGAAATCAAGTACATCGACCTGGGAGGCGGTTTTGCCTCAAAGAACACCTTAAAAGGCGCTTATCTTCCCGGCAGTGACACCAACCCTTCGTTTGACGACTTTGCCGAAGCCATCACGTCGGCACTGATCAACAGCAATTTCAAAAAGGACAGGTTGCCCCTGCTCATCCTCGAGACAGGCCGTGCACTGGTAGACGAAGCAGGATACCTCGTTGGCTCGGTGATTTCAAACAAGCGTTCGAGCACAGGCCGCCGCAATACCATCATCGATGTGGGGGTGAATATTCTCTTTACCTCGTTCTGGTATGAGCACAAGATCACCCCGGCACAGGCGTTCACCCACTATTCCGAAGACACCTGCCTGTATGGCCCGCTGTGCATGAACATCGACGTGATCCGCGAAAGCACCTCACTTCCCTTGCTGAACAAAGGTGAACATATTGTCATTCACAACGTGGGTGCCTACAATATGACGCAATGGATGCAGTTTATTACATTGCGCCCCAATGTTGTTTTGATCGACCTGGATGAAAAAATCCACCTGATCCGCAACAAGGAATCGCTTGAAAACATGAACAGCATGGAGCAGATGCCGGCGCACCTGGCATTGTTTAACAAATGAGATAAAGCTTTATTTTTGCCAAATTGATACCCTGAAGACAATTCATTGACTTATAAAAGACTCACATATACTTTTCCCTCGTTCCTGTCGAGCATTCTGAACAGTTACGCCCAGATCTTTTTTTCAAACAGCAGGATATTCGCCATGATCCTCCTGGTTGTCTCCTTTTTCGATGCCTGGGCAGGTGCAAGCGGACTGATTGCCGTAGTGGTTTCGAATACCCTGGCCTACCTGATGGGGTTGAACCGCCATAAGATCAAACAGGGAAACTACGGCTTCAACAGTTTGCTTGTCGGGCTCGGTTTTGGCGTTTTTTATCAGCCCGGACCCCAGTTTTTCATCATTCTCGCATTTGCCTCGCTCCTTACCCTTTTCCTGACCGTGATGTTGGAGGGGGTGATCGGGAAATACGGGCTGCCCTTCCTGAGCATTTCATTTCTGCTCGGAACCTGGCTGGTAAGCCTGGCAACAAGGCAGTTTTCTTCACTCCAAATAAGTGAACGGGGCCTTTACATGACCAATGAAATGTTCATGCTGGGGGGGCATCGCATGGTAACATCCTACAACTGGTTCAACGACCTTGGAATCCCGGATGCACTGCGGCTTTATTTCACTTCGCTGGGAGCCATCTTTTTTCAATATCACCTTTTTGCCGGAATCCTTATTGCCGTTGGATTGCTGGTTTATTCACGCATCGCATTCATCCTGTCGCTGGTGGGTTTCTTTTCGGCCTGGGCCTATTACAATTTCATCGGGGCCGACATCCGTGAACTCAGTTACAGCTACATCGGGTTTAACTTCATCCTGACATCGATCGCCATCGGCGGATTTTTCATCATTCCATCGAGGTGGTCCTTCCTGTGGGTGATTTTACTTACGCCGCTGATTTCCATTATCCTTACAAGCACCCAGGCAGTTTTTTCAATGTTCCAGCTTTCCGTATATTCATTGCCGTTCAACATGGTGGTTCTGGTATTCCTGTATGTGCTCAAATTCCGTGAACGCTTTTACGACAAACCTGAACTGGTCGCATACCAGCAGTTTTCTCCCGAGAAAAACCTCTACTCCCATGTCAATTACAAAGCCCGCTTCGGAAAATCGCTCTATTTCCCGATTGTCCTGCCTTTCTGGGGCGAATGGAAGGTAACCCAGAGCCACAACGGGAAGTTCACCCACCAGGGCGACTGGCGCCATGCCTGGGATTTTGAGATCATGGACGAGGAAGGGCTCACCTATAGCGGCGACGGGAGCGACCGCGATCATTATTATGCCTACAACAAGCCTGTCATCGCTCCTGCCGACGGCCAGGTGGAGGAGATCCTCGATGAAGTGGAAGAGAACGAGATCGGAAATGTCGACCTTGAGCATAACTGGGGGAATACCCTCATTTTACGCCATGCCGACCATCTGTATTCCAAATTATCACACCTTAAGAAAGGCAGTTTTAAAGTGGCTGCCGGCGATACAGTGAAAAAGGGACAGGTACTGGCTGCCTGCGGCAACTCCGGGCGATCACCGGTTCCGCACATCCATTTCCAGCTCCAGGGCACACCCTATATCGGGTCCGCCACACTTGACTACCCGATAAGTCATTACATCCGGCATAAAAGCGGCGTTTTCGAGCTAAAATCCTATGAGTCGCCCGAGAATAACGTGATGGTTTCAAACATCAGCAAAAACAGCTCGCTTGAAAAAGCATTCCACTTCATTCCCGGGCAGAAATTCCAGTTCCAGGTCACTCCCGGCGGAGGCATTGAATACCAGGTTGACTGGGAAGTTCAGGTCGATGCAGTTAACCTGACTTATATTTACTGTGAAAAATCAAAATCGCGGGCCTGGTTCCGCAATGACGGCGACATCCATTACTTCACTCATTTTGAAGGTGACCGGTCGTCGGTACTGTTTAAATTCTTCCTCGGCGCATATAAAGTAACCATGGGATACTACCGGAACCTGCTGGTTAAAGATCAGTACCCGGTGAATACCTTCACCAACCGGTTTGTCGGGCTGATGCAGGATTTTGCTGCACCCTTCGTGCTTTTCACACGGTCGGAATACAGCCTCAGGTACCTTGGCATGGACGATGCCCTCATGCAGACCAACATCCGGCTCCGCTCGGAAGTGTCGGCCCGCGTCGGCAGGCAGGAAATCAGGAGAATGGAATGTGAAATGTTCGTTGGCCACCTGGGACTTGAGCGATTCATCATCCGCGAAAATGAAGATGAAACCGTTGTTAAACTGATCAGTGGCCGATGAAAATCAACAATAAATTTCTTTTGATCCTGCTTGTATTGCTCTCACCGGTTGCGGCCAGGTCGTCTGTCAAACTCGATTTTACCACGGTCGACATGCTTACCTTCCGGTTATACCAGGAAAAAAAATGGGATAGCCTAATCGGCATCGGCCATCAGGCGCTTCGTCAAGACATCGATTACTACTACCTCAGGGTTAGAATGGGCATCGCATATTTTGAACAGAAAGAGTATTTCCCGGCAACAACCCATCTTAAAAAAGCCATGCAGTTCAACTCAGGTGACCAATTTGTCGCAGATTACTTATACCGTGCCTATGTTTATACAAACCGGCCCGAAGAGGCAAATATCCTCAGAAAGACGATGTCACCGCAGGCACGTGACACGGCACTGGTGTCAAACGCAATTCTACAATCTGTTCATGTTGAAGCCGGCTATACCTTCAGCAGCGACCGCGCCCCAAAAAATCTCACAAAGCTGATGGATACAGCCAATATTTATGGTGAACAGGATCTTTACGGTAACAGTATATACAGCAACCTCAGTCTGAATCTGAGAGTTTCAAACAGGATTGGTTTGACTCTGGCTTACAATTACCTCAATTTCTCAAAAACAAAATATATTCAGTATGGCCAGTTGGAACATCAGCTTACAAGTATTACCGACACATCATGGGGTAAATTATACAATTATGCAACCCCAAATCCATGGATTATCTATGATACCAGTTTCAAATACCAGGTAAAGCAGCATGAGATACATATTGGGGCCTCGATTTCATCAGGAGCTGGATTCAGAATAATGCCGGCATTTCACTTAATTCATGTTGCATACACAATGACCAACATAACATCCGGGTTTGAAACCAGGCAGGATCCGTGGTATTATACAAATTTCAACAGTACCTTGTATTCGTTACCCTTTGAGCAATTGAACTATACTTTTTCACAAAAAGACACGTCCTTTAACAATTATGTGGCGGCCCTGGAAATAACAAAAGATTTTGGCCTTTTCAAAGCCGGGTTATCTGGAAGCTGGTCGAACCTGAATAACAAAAAACAAAAACAGGTTGGCGTTTCACTGACATATTTCCCATTGGGAAACCTCAATTTTTACGGAACCACCGCGGTGACCGGATTTTTTCAGGGGAAAAATAAACGGCTCCTGCTTAGTCAGATTCTGGGCGCAAAAATAACCTCCTGGTTATGGGGAGAGGTGAATTTTTATTATGGCGATTATACCAATGCCAATATTTTCAATGGTTCAATCGTTTATAACAACAGTGACATCATTGATTACCGTGGGGGTGCAACCCTGATATTTGCTGTAAGCAAACATATTCAGCTATCGCTCATTTACCAGTATTTTCGCAAGGAAAGCGAGCAAATATATTACATAAAAACCCCGGACACATCTAATCCCGGCACTTTCAAGGAGATACCACAAACAAAAAACAATCCCTACAATACAAACACAATAATCGGAGGAATCACATGGAAATTTTAAATCATAATCAGAAAACAAAATCTAACGTGCAAACAATTTCGCTGTTTCGCTATTTCGCTATTTCGCTATTTTGTACATGCTCATTGAGCCTTTTCAGCCAGACTAACTATGCCACGCTTCAGGCGGCATTCGCTAAAAGCCAGGAATATGAGGGCAGGGGGAATTTTGCCGATGCCATTACCACGATGAAGACCGTTTACCTGGAAGATTCCTATGAAGTCAACCTGCGCCTGGGATGGGTGACCTACCTCAACGGATCATTCACCGAGTCAGCCGCATACTACCAAAAGGCTATCAAACTGAAACCCTACTCGATTGAAGCGAAACTTGGCTTTGCCAACCCGGCATCGGCACTTGGCAACTGGGACCAGATCGTGGCACAGTACACCGAAATCCTGGCCATTGACCCACAGAATACAACGGTCAATTATCGAATGGGTTCCATCTATTATGGCAGAAAAGACTATGCTAAAGCCGAGAAGTACCTGGAAAAGGTCATCAATCTCTACCCGTTCGATTATGACACCATGATCCTCTATGCCTGGACAAACTACAAACTGGGCAAATTACGCGAAGCACAGGTGATGTTCAACAAGGTGCTCCTGAACAAGCCAAAGGATACTTCGGCCCTCGAAGGGCTGGCGCTGATAAAATAAGCACTGCCGCTGCAGGATGCTACTGTGAATTCCATTTTTTAGGGTTGTCACGGATATATTGCTCAATCCTCCGTAATTCAGGTTCATTTCTTATCACCCTGTCATGATAGCGCTCCTGCCAGCCAAAATCATGGATTCCAACCTCATGGATTTTTTTCGTCACGGCTGATTTGAACGATCCAACCATGTTTCCCAGGGTTGCGTTATACAAAATCCGGTTTCCCGGGCAATTGCCCGGATCGTCGTGATTAAACCGGATCCCGTTGGCGTTTTTGGGTGGTGGTGGTGGTGGTGGTGGTGGTGGTTGTAGATACGGGGCATGCCCCGTATCTACAAAATGCCCCGTATCTACAAAATGCCCCGTATCAACAACGTGCCCCGCACCACGCGCCCCGCCTGCATCAACCGTCCCGCCGTTTCCGTAATCAACCGTCCCGCCGTTTCCGCAATCAACCGTCCCGCCGTTTCCGCAATCAAC
>JBAXDH010000150.1:0-7742 GCA_037141055.1 bacterium
AGTCTTATCAATTAACAACTAGTTTTCTACACTCAATAATCATCCTTTTCTGAATTTTCACCAGGTAAACGCCTTTGGCCAGTGTGCTGACATCTAATTCAACCGGGTTTCGATCTCTGATCTTATAATGCATAACCAAAGTTCCGGTAATACTGTAAATGCTTATTGTTGTCGCCCCGGGCAATTTTTTCTTATCCAGAATTGTGATTTTATTATTTGCCGGATTGGGATAAATGATGATTGTTTGCTCCGGTGATACGGCTTCTTCAACAAAAGTACCGCCATTGGTAGTTTTTAAAATAGTTTCCCCTTCACCCACCACATAACCGGTATTGGCATCGGTAAAGTAAACTGACACGAAAAAATGAGTTGTGCCGCTGAATAGTTTAGTCCAGGTTGTGCCTCCATTTGCGGTTTTTAAAATGGTTCCTGAATCGCCAACTGCATAACCGTTATTGGCATCGGGAAAGAAAACTGAGTACAAATAGTTAGTGGTTCCGCATGATAATTCAGTCCAGGTCATGCCTCCGTCGGTGGTTTTCAGGATGATTCCATCACCTCCGGGTAAATGCTGACCTCCAACAATATAGCCTGTATTGGCATTGAGAAAGTAAACTGAACTAAAAAAATGAGTTGTACCGGTCGACAGTTTAGTCCATGTAGTGCCTCCATTTGCGGTTTTTATAATGGTTCCTGAATCGCCAACGGCATAACCGTTATTGGCATCGGGAAAGAAAACAGAATACAAATAGTTGGTGGTTCCGGATGATAATTCAGTCCAGGTTGTGCCTCCGTCGGTGGTTTTTATGATGGTTCCGCTTAACCCCGTTACATAGCCGGTATTGCTATCGGTAAAGTAAACTGAAATGTATATATCCTGGTTTGGGGTCGATAAATAAGTCCAGGTTTTACCTCCATTTGTTGTTTTTAAAATGTATCTAATACCTGGAGGTTGTATACCATAAACACCTATGGCATAACCTGTAAGCGTATCTGTAAAGCAAGCTGAATAAAAATGATAAGTTGTTCCGGGACTTTTCCCGGTTAACAGAGCAATCCAGGTAGCACCTCCATTGCTGGTTTTTAAGATGGTTCCACCAATACCAACAGCATAGCCTGTATTCGCGTTGACAAAGTTTACAGAAAATAAATAATTTTGTTCCTTCCCACTTGAAAAAGCACTCCAGGTGGTACCTCCATTACTGGATTTATAGATGGCTCCGTTTTCACCCACCGCATATCCCGCAGCGGTATTGGAAAAGCAAACTGAGTATAAAGCTGTTCCAAACTGAAAAGATGACCAGGTTATGCCGCCATCTATGGTTTTTATCAAGCCTGAGTATGAACTTGTTGCAGCATACCCTGTTTTGTTATCGGAGAAGTAAACGGAATACAAGTCTGGAGAATATCCGGTCGATAAAGTAGTCCAGGTTGTGCCAGCATCAATGGTTTTTAAGATGCGTCCGACCCTCCCTGTCGCATAACCTGTATTTGCATCGGGAAAGTATACCGAAAAGAAGGTATTAAATGATCCTCCGATATATTGAGAAGTCCAGGTTGTGCCTCCATCAGTAGTTTTTAGGATAGTGCTGCCATCACCCACTGCATACCCGGTACTGGCATCGGTAAAGAAGATTGAATACAGATTATTTATGGTGCCGCTTGATAAAGCAGTCCAGATTGAGCCACTATTGATGGTTTTTAAAATAGTTCCCGAATCACCCACAGTATAGCCTGTATCAGCATCGGAAAAGTAAACAGACCTTAACAAATTGGTTGTTCCGCCCGACAGATCAGTCCAGGTTGCACCTCCATTGATGGTTTTCAGGATGACTCCGCCATTACCCACGGCATAACCTTTATCGACATCGGTAAAGAAAACTGAATGTAAGTCGGTGGTTATTCCACTAGATAAAAGAGTCCAGGATATACCTCCATCGCCGGATTTTATGATGGTTCCATAATCACCCGCCGCATACCCGGTATTGGCATCGGGAAAGTAAACTGAATTAAGCGTATTGCCTTGCGGTAAGGGATGTTGCCATGTCCATTGCGAAAAGGCAAATGCTGAAATCAGCGATAAACAAATTAATACGGAAATTTTTTTCATGGGATTTGAAGATTATTTTGCACCCACTCATATGGCTTATGGGTTCAGCCTCACCCCGTTTTCAGTGGTTTCAGGTTTCCACTATTGAGTTTATACAAATTCAGTTTGTTATGAATTGTCGGCGGTTTTTTTGAAATTGATATGTGAATAGCTTATAGTGCAAGATACAATATGTCCCTGGGCTGAATGTTACGAAATTTCAGAAAAGATGTACAAGATTTTATATAGTATACTTCTGGAAAAACCGGCCCATCTGACCACCCCTCGGCCGATTTTAAGACCAGAATCGTATAATAGTTGGGAGTTATTTTATACTAATTACTTCTCTTTCCTGCTATTATTAGGCAGTTCCGAAAGCATGGCATACCTTCATGTCATGAAGAATATTTCAACGCTTGTTATTCACCCCGACGACCGTTCCACCGATTTTTTAAAGGGTCTGTACAAAGACCTCCCTAATAAAACTGTCATTACGGGAGGGATTACAAAATATCAATTGCAAGAATACATTGAAACTCACGCCCGGGTGATCCTGTGCGGACACGGGAGCCCAAACGGCTTGTTCTCCGTCGGACAGTTTTCTGAGGGCCCTTATATCATTGGTGCTTCAATGGTACAATCACTTCGGAACAAGGCCAATTCCTTATTAATATGGTGTAACTCCGATGTATTCGTTCGCCGGCACGGGCTCACAGGATTCCATACAGGGATGTTTTTAAGTCAGATGTCTGAATGCCTTTATTTTAATGTCAATTGCTCTGAAGAACAAATAGTCGAATCAAACAATGAATTTGCAAAAATAGTTTCCAAACATATCGAGGAACCCCCCATCGTCTTATATAAGAATGTCTTGGTGGAGTATGGCAGGTTGGTGCAAACAAATCCCGTTGCTCGGTATAACCATAGCCGATTATACCTGAACCGATTTGAACCTGTCATGTTCGCCGACAAGGTTTGTCAATCATCATAAAAATGGACGGCCTATTCTATTACCACGACGAATTCGGTATTACATTCCTCAGGCTCTTTCCTGATGGGAAAGTCATATCTTTTTGCAAATCCACCAAATTAGAACAGCCACTTCCATCCTTCCCATATTTCCAGGTCGATAGTGATAAAACTCTTTTTGCAAGTGGGTCATATCACATTGAAGACGAGAATAGGATTAAAATCAGGGTCCTTGGTGATTATGGACCCATCGATTACCGTGGAACCATTCGGGACAAGGACACTTTGTACTTGAACTGCAAGTGTCCATTCACGAATTACAGGAAATCAGAAAAATACCTGAGGTTTTCTGAAACAAAACACATTATCCACTTTGAGGTAGGCAACCGCAACGAAAATTGAATTTCAGTATGAATGCCATCGAATTTGTTAACCGTTACGAACAATACTTGGATGAGATCCGGTTGGTAATACGGCCGGAACTTTTCCCGCAACTTGATGAACTGGCTCAAATCGATCCGCACGACCTAATAACCCCGGAAACCTGGTTTCCGAATGGGTCTGCCGCCAGAGGATATGTTTGGGGTAGCTTTCTTAATTTGTTGAAAGAAGCTCAAGAATGACAGACCACTCCTTTACTTTCTCATTAAATGATTTCCAAGTATTTGCTGGACTTGTTGAAGGTAATGTATAGAAGTTAAACTCATTAGACCTTCCAATATATGTGTTATAATAAGTTGCGGCGTTACCTCCATTGAATAGGATGTTTTTTATTTGCTGGTGTTCACGAAAGAATCCATTAAAATCATTTGGGGTTTCACTATGAATAGAAGTGTCACTGCTTCCTTCTCGCTGGCAGTTGTCAAGAACATCCCATAATGCTATTTTATTGTTTAAAAGTAGCTCTTTCTTTTTTGAATAATCGGAAGTTATCGGTTCCTTGAATAAGTCAAATATAATCCTCCAAAACTGGTTACCACCGTGACCATAGTATTGTCCCAACGCTAGGGATTTCTCACCAGGCATCGTTCCTAATATCAAAATCTTGGCATCGGGATTGGCAATCGGGCTGAATGATTGTTTCATAGTGAGCTTGTTAATGAAACTATTTTAAGGGCTTCGCCCCGCTCCATGTAACTTCTATTGTAGAGCCCGATTCATAAACAGAGAAATGAATGCTGTTTTTGGTGGCCAGATCCTTCCCGGAAAAACGGAAAGACTTTACGAATGATTTGCTCTCGTGATTTATATTGACCAGAAGTACATCGTTTGCACCTACTACTTTCGTATCAATTTTGTATGTAGAACTTTCCTGTCTTGATGAAGGCCTGATAGTCCGGTTTCTTGTTATTTCAGCCATAGTCCTGGTTGTTTTAATTGAATTTTACAAGTTCGATGTAAATATAGGATTTTATTATTTCGCTTTACGAAACGGACTTCTACAGCCTTAATGAATCATATACATCCAGTATTTCCCTTTCACGGATGCCTAGGTACCGACGCGTTATACTTGGTGACGAATGTGAAAATAGGTCCATCAACAGGATGACCGATTCTCCTGAATAGTTGTTCAACTTCAATACCCGGTTCCCGAGTGTCTTACGGAACATATGGGAACTAATGTTTCCTTCCACCGTAATACCATACTTCCTGAAAATCTTTTTCAGTTGGACATTCGCCCAGGACTGGTCGATCGGCTTGGTGCCGTACCTGTTCAGGAAGACGAACTGGTCGGTGTCAGTTACCACCATTTTCGTTTTAATCCTACCAACAATTTCTTTCAGGTCCTGGTTAATCTTGATTTTACGAGTCTTTCTAGTCTTTCTTTCCTGAATGGTCAGGATGTCCGTTCCCTCGAACTGGGAAAACTTCAATTGAAGAAGGTCGCTGATGCGTAGACCTGTGAAAACTCCAATAGAGATGAGAAGGCAGTATTTGTATTCCCCATCCCGTTCAAGCTTTCCAATTAAAGACCGGAAATCATCCCAGTCCATTGATGTTGTCGTGGTTCTTTGCCCTTGAAGTGACATACGCCGTGGTTTTTTAAAATTAGGCAGCAACTGTACGGCGAGAACTTGGATTTTCCAGCTTTTTCAAACAAAAATATAAGCAAAATTCAAGTCTTTTTTCGGGTGATTCGATAAGGCGTTGGTATGCAATTGGTTCTGGAAAACAGTTGCTTATACTTTCTACAAAAGTATAATGAGAAATAGGATTATCTGCTATCTTTGAAGTTGAATCAATTTAATGGAAATCCAAAAGTTTCAACTATGCGACCAGCGGAAGAAGCCTTATCAGCTGTCCTCAGAAATAATCGTTTTCGGTTTATGAACCGGCACGGGGCAGTGCCCCTTGAGGATATTTACCACGCAGTGGAACAACGATATCCAATGCTATGTGACAACGATTATGAATGTGTACACAGGAACATCCACTATGGGCAACCTGAATGGAAGCACAAAGTTCGAAGTGTCCTAAACTCATTTAGGCTTAAAGGAATTTTCAGGTCGACTCGACATGGAGGAATTTGGATATTCCCCTAATATCAGGTTATATAATTGAGCCTTGGATGGAGATAAGCAAAACACCAAAACATAAGTGTTAGTGGACACCGACTATTCTTTTTGATAAATGCAAGAATATTACCCGACCTTCCGGAACTTATCAAATCGCAACTCCAGTCGCTCCCTGTCGGGATAATCCTGTTTTCTGGTTGGTAAGATTATTTTCTGGTTGTTGAGGGCTTGGATACCGTGTTTTAACATCGGGCCATCTATCTCCTGAAGGATGTCTTCTCGTATGTGAATATTATAATCCGGTGAAATTCCGAGAATATTGACATCAAAGGCAGTATGGTGAATTTTACAAAGAGTTAAACCATTAATAACTATCGGATCGCCTTTAGGCTCATTATCAGGGACGATATGAGAAGCATCCAATAGTTCTATGTGATTTAGTCTACATAAACAACATTGAGTGTTGTATGCTGCAAGAACCCTTAATCGGAATGATTGCTGATGAGCTCTTTGTTCAACCAATGTGGTAATATACTTTCTGCGATAAAACTCGGAAGGTTCACTTACTTGACTTGCATCAATTGGTATACCGATGTATTTCTCATCATCCAATGCAACTGAAAATTCGTGTAAGGCTTGATTTTCCTTGGTTATATAGGCAGGGAAATTTGCCATATACTGATTTGGGGCAAGATTTACGAAGTATATTAATGGTGTTTTGGTTTCCATCGCAATCCGCAAACCAACATTATCTCTATAGTTCGGATCAGTCCCCATATATTTGTAACAGAGGAATCCATCTTTTATTGAATCTGCATAACGGCCATTCAATATCGTAGTTATGGAAATGGGTTTAATTCTAAACTGTTTGGGCTTCCAGATGCCAGATGGACCAATTAATGTAATCCTTTCCCCCTGAAATTCAAAACCCGTTGCCAATAAGTGCCGTGGCAGAACATCATTATAAATTTCGGTTTGAATTCTCAGCCACTCAAAAGCTGCAAGTCTTATCTGGTCTTCCATTTATTGAGTCAGTATTCTGAACTATTTATCCAAGTTTCATCCTGCTATTTTTTCAGACTTTGCAATACTTCTTTAACAAGTTCCTTATACTCATCACGGATGCTGAAATTATCCTTTTCCCACGGATTGTTTGGAAATTCAAAATTTATAACCTGTCGAAGAAAATCTTTTTGCTTGTGGCCTAATTGATTCGAAATCAATGCAAGAAAATATCCAGCCTGACTGTCATCAGGAGCCTGTTTCATCTTAACAAACTCCTTTCTCATTTGTTCCCTTGTCATGGTTCCTTTTTCTAATAAAGCAGGAATGAAGCAATCACGCAGTCGTTTCGCTGACCACAAGGATTTTGACAAGTACTTTATCAAGTGTTCTTTAAGTACATCTGCTTCATAGGTTCCAGGATCCTTGGACATTTCAATGATATACTTCCGCTTATTTGATTTTTCCCGCTCGACTTCTTCCGGAATGATTACAGTTCTTGATAGTAATTCATCACCGCTCTTAGTCTGGACATAGTTTAGAACAATTGCGTTAATTACAACACTGTATTTCGATGACAACCATTCTATGATTCGACTCAAAGGTTCTTCAACAGAGAAGCCGACAAGCAAGATTCTTTGCGTCTGGGTTATTGTCAAATCTTCAGCAGTTTTATCAGGAAATTTTTCAGGGAGGTAATCCTCAAGATTTTGCTTCGTGAAATTCAGACAGATATCATTAAATTTATCAATTTCCCAGTTGGCTAAATCGGAAGCGTAATCCATTGCTTGAGCCAAGGCTTCCCTAGGCAAACTATCCCTTTTCAACTCGACAATCACAATGTTCCCGTTAACATCTATGCCCAAAAAATCAAGAGGGCCTGATTTTGTTTGAACCTGTTCGCCAATCAAGGCTATGTCCTCACCAAGGATTATAGGATTACTTTTTATCCATTGTTCCAGATGTTCTCTTTCTTTTTTCTGGCTTTCTACCATTGATGAAGTTATATGGGTTAGTTTCCCATCTATGATTTGCCAAGTTTTAATTTCGGTCGCCATGATTTAATTGCATTGAAAGGAAGGAATAATGTATTAAACAAATATAGTTAGTTTGTAAGCCTTCGGCCACGAGCATCTTTTTCCGTTGATGCGTAGTGATTATTTTTG
>JBAXDH010000151.1:0-7622 GCA_037141055.1 bacterium
AAACAACGCGCAGTCCGGAGGTTTGCAAATGGCGGGGTGTTAATTCAGGATGCGATGAAAGGCGTGGTTATTTAATGGTTTTGAGATAGTCGATGATCTTGGTTACTTCATCCTCGGTAACAATGCCTTTGTACGGTTTCATGATCCCCTTCTGAAAACCGACAAGAATGTCTTTGTCTGGATCATACACAGATGATTTGATATAGGCATCATCAACCGTTACGGATCGTTCCCTGCCATCGGTCATGACCTTTTCGGTTTTTCCATACAAGCCCTTGAACGAGGCACTGACGATTTTGGTTCCGTCGATGGAATGACAACCAGTGCATGCGTTTTTTTTCAGGATGGTCAATCCTTCAGGTTCGTTGGTTTTGTCGGGCAGGGCTTTCAGCCAGGCAGCAAATTCAGCCTCCGATACTACTTTTGTTTTGGTTTCCATGTAGGAATGCCGCAAACCGCAATAAACCGTGCACAAAACATCGTATTCACCCAACTGCTGGGCAATAAACCACATGTAATTCTTTTTTCCCGGAACAACGTCTTCTTTGATGCGGAAGGCGGGGATGTAGAGGCTATGGATGACATCCTCGGAGTGCAGGTTCAGTTTTACCGCTTTGTTGAGAGGAACGACCAGCACGGGCGATTGCTTTCCGCCTTCATATTCAAAGTTCCATATCCACATTTTTCCGATTACGGTGATGGGGATGGCATCTGAAGGAACATTACGCATGGGACTGAATGCCACATACCCGTAATAAAACATGAGCAGCACCAGGATCAGCGGGATCGTAATCCATGTGATTTCCAGGATGTTGTTATCTTTAAACTGTACAGCTGCCGGATGTCTTTTCCGGTTGTAGCGGTACACAAAATAAAGCATCACCGTTGTAATTCCAACCAGGAAGAACAGACTGATCCCGAGAATGACTTTAAAGGCCAGATCAACACCTTCAGTGAAATTTGAAGCACCCATATTGTGAATTTACGATTGTTTGATTTACGATTTACGATTGTTATTTCTGCGACCCCGTCCGCCTGTCCGCCCTTTTACCTCAACAAATAATCCGACAGCGTAAACAAAATAACCAGCACATAAATGGCCAGCACCATGACGACGAATACCCGGAACAGCGATGACTCGAATTTAAGGTGCATGAAATAGGTGAGAACGATGTAGGCCTTTACCGACGCAATAAGCAAGGCAATCAAAACTGTAAGTGCCGACAAATCGATCCAGGTCACCGTGATTGTAATGAATGTCAGCGTGAGCAACGTGATCAGCACCCAGGCATGCGTGCGGTAAGGGGTGATATGAACAGTTTCGGTATGCATAATTTTGGAATTTACGATTTAAAGATTTACGATTTATAACTCACCACTCACCACTCACCAATTTCTAAGTAATAAGGTACAGCAGCGGAAATAAAAATATCCAGATCAGGTCAACAAGATGCCAGTAAAGTCCGCCGTTTTCAAGAAGCACATACCGGCCGGCATTGATCGTTTCGTTCTTTACTTTGAGCATGGCAATTGTCAGGATAATGCCGCCAACCACCAGGTGAAACATGTGTAAACCTGTCATGAAGAAATAAAGGCTGAAAAACATCACCTGGCCATGGCTCAGGGTCAGCATCAAATCGCTTCCCGGGTAAAGGCCGATGTGTATTTTGTGCCCCCATTCAAAATATTTATTGACCATAAAAACTGCTGCACACAGCAGGGTGATGAGTAACAGGATCACCGCCAGCTTTTTGTCGCCTTTTTGCACTGCGGTGATCGACATGGCCACCGTGGCGCTGCTCAGCAAAAGCACTACCGTGTTGATCGACCCGATAAATGCATTCAGGTGGTGGGCTGCCTGGTGAAATTCGGTCGAATACCTCGTGCGCATGATCGCATAAACCAGGAATAACCCGCCAAACAGCAGTATTTCCGTAAAAATAAAAACCCACATGCCCAATTTTGCCCCAATGTCGTCGCGATGTTCCATATTTTGATTTACGATTTTACGATTGTTGATTTACTTTGTCACCCTGTCACCCTGTCACCCTGTTACCCTGTCCGCTACTTATAATCATACGGATGCTCCTCCGGTCCCATCTCCGGCATCACCTCAAAGTTCTCCAGAGGAGGCGGCGACGGGATCGTCCATTCGTAGGTACGCCCTCCCCATGGATTGTCGGGCGCTTTTGCGCCTTTTTTACTGAACAGGGTGATCAGCATGATGATAAACCCGGTACACAGCAGCATGGCTCCGAAGAATGAGAGTTGCTGGCCGAAAGTAAACTGCGGCAGGTAATCAAAATACCTGCGGGGCATTCCCATCATGCCGATGATAAACTGGGGAAAATAGAGCAGGTTGAAACCAGAGAAAAGGAATACGAACGACCAGTTGGCCATTTTAAAATTGTACATGCGGCCGAACATCTTGGGATACCAGTAATAAACTGCTGCAAAAAAGGCAAATCCGACGCCGCCGAATACGATATAATGGAAATGGGCCACGACATAAGCCGTATCATGAACGTGGATGTTGGTGGCCAGGGCTCCGAGGGTCAACCCGGTCATACCGCCGATCATAAACAGGAAAATAAATCCAAGTGCGAAAAGGAAGGGCGGCTTTACCGATATGGAACCTTTATACATCGTGGCAACCCAGTTGAATACCTTGATGGCGCTCGGCACTGCCACCAGGAACGTCAGCAGCGAAAAAATCCACCGCGCCGTAGTGCTCATGCCCGAAGTGTACATGTGATGGGCCCATACGAAATAACCGACAAGGGCAATGGCGAGGCTGGAGATGGCAATGGCCCTGTATCCGAAGATCTTCTTTTGTGAAAAAGCCGGGATGATCTCCGAGATGACGCCCATGGCCGGAAGAATCATGATATACACCGCCGGGTGGGAATAGATCCAGAACAAATGCTGGTACAATACCGGGTCACCTCCAAGGGACGGATCGAAAAAACCTATCCGGAGCCACCGCTCGGCAATGATCATCAGGAGCGTGATGCCGACGATGGGTGTGGCCAGTACCTGGATCCACGCTGTTGCGTAAAGCGACCAGGGAAAGAGCGGCATCTTGAAAAATGTCATCCCGGGAGCGCGCATGCGGTGCATGGTCACGATAAAATTCAATCCCGTGAGGATCGAAGAAAATCCGAGTACGAAGGCACCGAAAACGGCTGCCACGACATTGGTATGGGTTTGAATGCTGTACGGGGCGTAAAACGTCCACCCTGTATCCGGCGGCCCGTTGCCCATGAATTGCGAGCTAAGGGCAATTGCAGCTCCAAGGATATACAGGTAAAACGAAAACAGGTTCAGCCGCGGGAATGCAACGTCTTTGGCGCCGATCATGATGGGCATTGAAAAATTTCCGAACACCGCCGCCAGCCCGGGAATGACCACCGTGAAAATCATGATGATGCCATGGATGGTAAAAATACCATTGTACATCTGCGGACCGTAAAATTGCTGCCCCGGAAAGAATAATTCAAGACGCATCAGCACGCCGAGAAGCACTCCCACGCTAAAAAATATCATCATGGCATACATGTACATCAAACCGATCCGCTTGTGGTCGGTTGAGGTAAGCCACGACATCAGGCCTTTATACTTACCGGTGTTGACAAGGTAACTTGGCTCAGGATGATGAGTCTTTTCTTCTGTCATATTATGTGTTTTGTGTTTTCGTTTTCTTCCGGGACGACCGGACAATCAGGAATATGAATAATGTAACTGCAAAGAAAATAATGAGGGTTGCACCAATCTTGGTCACCTGCAGGGTGTATCTGCGGCCTTCGGGATCGTAGGTGAAGCAATATTCCAGCACCCGGTTGATGGTCGGCCGCGACTGTCCTTTCTGAGCTTCGACGATGGCCATTTTTACATCGAACGGGAGGTAGGAGGTTCCGTAAAGATAACGGGTCACCTTTCCTTCGGGGCTGAGAACCATGATGCATGAAGGGTGCATGAAATCATTCCCGGCGCGGGTGAAATTGTAGCCGAGGGTGTGGGTCAGCGCATAAATGTTGGCGCTGTCGCCGGTGAGGTATTGCCACCACGCCTCATGCGGTTTGCTGTGTGCCCGCAGGAAATTCTTCTTTTTCTCGATCGAAGCTTCCGGTGTGTCGTCGTAATTGAAACTGACGGTGATCACCTGGTAATCTTTGCCAAGTTCAAGCCCGATTTTTTCGATCACGTCGGAAATTCCTGAAAGCAGCTGCGGACAGATTCCCGGGCAGTCGTAATAGACCAGTGAAAGAATGGTGGGTTTGGTGATGAGTGATTTAAGCAGAACCGGCTGGCCCTGGTCATTGTTAAATGTCAGGTTCGACGGGATAATGGTGTCAAGATGCTCCACGATCCCGACTTCCTCTTCAAGTCCTTCCACCTGGGCACACAGCCCGGAGGAGAACATCATGGCGGCAAACAGGATCAAAAGACAAAACCAGTCAACTTTATTTTTCATAATCCAGGGAAAATCAATCTGCGTTATCTTCTTTATATATTCCGGCTATCATCAGCGATCCGCCCATCAGCGCGGTGTCTTTCAACAGTTCAATAAGGGCCATGCTGGCCGTTGCCGGTTCGAAAAGGCCCGGGATGTGAATGGTGCAGATAAAAATAAAAAGCAGCATGGCAAGCAGCAGGCATGCAATCCGGATGAGTTTTTTCGAGATGATCGCCAGGCAGGCGGCAATAAGGGCAAGACCGGTAATGATTACCGTGAAACCACCACCCGGGATGAACGAACTCACCATGCCGATGTAGTAATTGTACATGAAAAAATGGTTCAGCCCCATGATGCCGAATGGCAGCGCAAAAAGAATCCTTCCAACTGTTGACAGGTGTTTCATCTGAGTTCTTTACTGTTTATTTTTTGCATTGCCTGCATTGTTTTCATTGTTTGCATTCCTGCATTATATTTCAACCATTGCTCAGTTTCCGTATCTTCAGTATCGAACTGACAATGTAGAGGATAAACCCCCACACAACGATCACCGAAATGGTATACGTGAGAAGGATCCAGACCGGTGCTTTTCCACGGGTTGACCACCAGGCGCGGGTTTCGGTGAGCCCGGGTTTATCCGTCGGGGCGCCGATCGCCAGGTTTGCACTTGCAGGGGTTGTTTTCATCAAACTCCTTGTGTCATTCACCATGGCCGACACCTCAACATAACCTTCTTTATTCCCGGGAAGGTCGGCAGGAAATTCAAACAGGGCCTGCCCTTTGGAGTTTGTGGTTTTGATATCGCCCACCTGCATTTTGCCGAAATATCGTTGCACGAAAAGCATTACTTCCACGCCGGCGGCAGGCCCGGTATTACCTTCTTTCAGCTTTTCGGTGGCGGAAACAACGATTTTTTTCATCTGATCGTCGTATATCATGGTCAGTATTACAACCCTCCCGGTGAAAGCTGCCTTGGCAACCGGGTTTGGCTGAACGTATTTGGGGTTGAATGTACGCAGGTAGGCGATCACTCCCCAGCGGTCATCTTCCGACAGGATGTTGCGGAATTCGGGCATCGGCACTTTGCCGGTGGTGATGCGGTAGAAAATTTCACCGTCAGTTTGTTTCTGGGCTTTATCCTTTGACAAATCGCCCGGGGGAGGTGTGAGTTTCGCCCAGTTGTCCTTGCCCATCAGGCCGTGGCACGACTGGCAGTTCTTCAAGTAGAGTTGTTCCCCCAGTTTCTGCATTTCGGGAGTGAATTTAACCGGGGCCACCACCGCTTTCTGATCATCGGGCACCACCCAGGTCTGGGAAGAGACTTTTGTTCCGATTGCAAAAATAAAGATGATTATAAGTAGTTTTTTGAAACGCATAGTTCCTTGATTATTTCTGGGTTAATCAAATTTAACGTGTTCAATGCCATTTTCTTTCGCGGTTTCATGAAGCGGGATAACCGGGAAAAATTTTGATATCAGGGTGATGATGATGAGCACCAGGATGAACGGCGCAATCGTGATCATGGTCTCAATCAGCGTTGGTGAATAATGGATAAAATTTTGAGGAACATGCTGAATGGGGAGAAACGGATGTTCCTGGGTCGGCACAACGATGAGGTAGCGTTTGAACCAGGCAGCAACCAGGACGGCCACGGAAATAAGCATGACAGGCATCGGTTTCCTGAAACGGCGGAAAAGCATGAACAGGATGGGGATAATAAGTCCGCCGATCTGAACAATCCAGAAAAGCATGGCATCCTTACCGGCAAAAAGCTCCTGCAGATGAACGGCATCCGCCCGTTTCAGTTTGAATCCGGGGACTAAAAATTCATTGATGTTGAAATACAGGTACACCAGTGACACGGTGGCGAGCACTTTTCCCATGTTGTTGAAATGCAGATCGGTAAGGTAATTCTCCAGTTTGTAGTTTTTCCGGAAAAAGAACATGGCAATGATGACGGCGGCAGAACCCGCCACAAAGGCGCCTGAAACAAAGTAAGGCCCGAACACGGTGCTGTCCCATCCGGCCCGGGATGTAACGGCAAATAACCACGATGTAACGGTATGGATCGAAAGTGCGGCAGGAATCAGCAGGATCAGTAATATGCGGATGGAGCGGTTGATGATCCTGTTCTGAGCGGGATGATCGGTAAAGTTCAGGGATAAAACCCTGTAGACTGGTTTAAGCCATGAAGGCAAAGTCGCAACCTTGCGTTGGATGATGGCCATATCGGCAATGAGCGGCAGGAAAAGCAGCAGCAGGCTGAGGACGAAGTAAGTTGTAATAACCGTTACATCCCAGAGGATGGGCGACTGCGGCCTCCCGTAGAGGAATACGTAGGCAAGTCTTTCAGGACGCCCCATGTCGGACACGATGACCAGTCCGGCAACGGCGGCAAAAGCCACAGCGATGGTTTCGGCAATGCGGGTGATGGGCGTAAGCCATTTCATCCCTATCAGGCCAAGCACCGCGCTGATGAGCATCCCGATGAGGCTGGCAGCCACGAAAAAGACAAAATTCGACAGGTACAGTCCCCAGGTCACATAGTCGCGGATGCCTGCCACGCCCAACCCGGTACGAAGCTGAATCGTATACGCATAGAGGCATGCCAGGAGCGACACTGTCAGAAAACCCATCCAGACAAGGAACCCCTTGTTTATCCGGATATGGTGCGTAAGATCGCTGGTGATTTTTTCGAAAGTAAGTTTGTTGTCATCCATGGTCATCATACATTTTCGGGTGTTGCATCTTTGGCTTCTTCAAACGGGAACAGGCGGTTCTTGGGAGGAAGGTAATAAACCCGCGGTTTTGTACCCAGTTCCGGCATCAGCTGGTAGCCGCCATTATCCCGGAGGAGTTTGCTCAGCCTCACCGTTTCCTTGGTGGTGCCGTTGGTAACGGCATCCTCATTTTCGTCGCCGAAATAATAAACTCCGTTCGGGCATGCCTCAACGCAGTAGGGCAGTTTGCCGTCACGCAGGCGGTCGGCGCTGAAAAGGCATTTCGAAACGGTTCCGAGTTTCTGCGGCACGTTGAGTTCCACATTGTAATCCTCGCCCTCGTGGCTGGCTGAATCTTTAGGTTCGAGCCAGTTAAAAATGCGGGCTGAATAGGGGCAGGCAGCCATGCAGAACCTGCAGCCGATGCAGCGGTCATTTTCGATCAG
>JBAXDH010000152.1:0-7449 GCA_037141055.1 bacterium
CTTCTCCACGTTACCCGCGCTGAGTCAGGGCTTGTTCAATTCTCGGTTTACGGAGGCTATTTCCTTGCAGCGCTTCCCGCAGGGTATTTCATGAACCGTTTTGGATATAAAAAAGGAATCATCCTTGGACTCTTGTTATATGCTATTGGTGCATTTCTTTTTTACCCGGCTGCCTTGAGCCAGACATTCTGGCCTTTCCTGGCAGCCTTGCTCATCCTTGCTTTTGGCCTGGCCTTTCTTGAAACAGCTGCCAATCCTTATGTTTCTGTTTTAGGTCCGAAGGAAAGCGCGGGGCAACGGTTAAATTTCTCCCAATCTTTTAACGGACTGGGTTGGATTTTTGGACCGCTGACCGGTGGGTTGATCATTTTCGGATTACAGTCATCAGGGGAAAATCTGTTTACCTCCATCTCATGGCCATATTTAGGGGTTGGGGTTGTTGTGTTGCTCGTCGCCTTCCTTTTCTACGCTACACCGCTACCGGAGATACAGGATGAAATCATTCCGGGAGGCGAACCTTCTACCTACCGGAATTTGTTAAAACATCGCCATTTTATCCTGGCGGTTGTGGCGCAATTCTTTTATGTTGCAGCCCAAACGGGCATTAACAGCTTCTTCATCAACTATGCCACCGAAACTATTTCCGGAATTTCCAACGCGAAGGCGGCGATTATCCTTTCTTTTGGCGGAATGGGTTTATTCTGGGCAGGACGTTTATCCGGAAGTTTCCTGATGAAATTTTATGCCCCACAAAAACTGCTGTCTGTGTATGCCGGAATCTGCATTTTTCTCATGCTCCTGGTGATGGGCGGTTTTGGCTGGGCGTCATTGACCGCACTTTTTAGCACTTATTTCTTCATGTCCGTGATGTTTCCGACTATTTTTGTCCTGGGCTTAAAAAGCCTTGGCCCGCTCACGAAAAAGGCCTCCTCCTTCCTGGTTATGGCCATTGTTGGCGGGGCACTGTGCCCGATGATCATGGGATACATTGCCGACCATTCCGGAATCCAGACCGGCTTTTCAATCCCATTGCTTTGCTTTGCAATTGTTTTGTACTATGGGCTTCACGGGCATAAGATCAGATTCCGCGAATAATCATCATGTGTATTACCAGGCTGAATTCTACGATTGTGCCCAATTTTAAGGCAAAATCAAAAAGCTGATTGTTCAACAGCCACCAAATGACTGAATCAAAATAACTATGGCTGAATCTATTGGTTAGCAGGAAACGTCAATAACATCCAGCAGTTTCCATTTCATCACCGACACTATGTTTTCAATGTAATATCTCCCTGAAAAAATACATTGAAACCTGTATTACCTTTTTCGTTTTTCCCGATTAAGCATCACGTTTATTATCAGGAGAAATCCGTTGAACATCACCAAATCTTAAGTCAACACCAAAAAATCTGATTGTTCAACAGCCACGAAGTGGCTTAACTCCAGTAACCATGGGTGAATCCCATGGTTGGCAGGAAACATCAAAACCATCCAGCCCTGAAAGGGCTGAATAAAAAAAACAAAATGTCAAGCTATCGTCAGATTTTATATCATGTGGTTTTCCGTACAAAACACAGTCAGAAAACCTTAGATCCAAAGTATAACAAAGAGCTGTATGCTTACACTGCCGGTATTGTGAAAAATAAAAACTGTTTTCTCTACCAGATCAATGGTGTAGAAAACCATGTCCACTTGTTGTGTGATCTGCATCCATCCACAGCATTGGCAGATTTTATAAGGGACCTGAAAACATCCACATCAATCTGGCTGAAACAATCAGGTAAGTTTCCTGATTTTATGGGCTGGGCGGTGGGATATGCAGCGCTGACCTATGCATGGAGGGATAAAGAAATGATAATCACATACATCAAAAATCAACAAGAGCACCATAAAAAAAATTCGTATGAGGATGAGTTGAAACAATTGCTACGGAAAAACGGTGTAGTCATCAATGAGGATTTTTTTCCATAGACATGATATTCAGCTCCTTTGGAGCTGAGTTTGGCGCTGTTCCATAGACCACGGATTTCACCCGTGGTTACTGATGTTCAGCACCTTCAGTGCTGGCGGGCAGTTTTGAGACCGGCAGCGGGTGATGCTCTTAGTCATTAAGCTCAAAAATTCTCTCCATCAGCTTCCATTTCTCAACTGACTTTTCACCCACCTGTGATTTCTGGAACTGCGAAACGAATGCTTCCCATTCCATCTGACGGGGCAAAGTGGCAAGACGATCCATATCCCGCGCAAAATCAAATTCAGGACCGGCCTCCATCAGCATGAATAAACGGTTGCCAACCCGGTAAATTTCCATCGTGAGAATGCCAACAGCTTTAATTCCCTCAGGAATCTCTTTCCAGATATGGTTTTTCTCATGCCAGTAGAGGTATTCACTGATCTTTTCCGGATCTTCACGAAGGTCAAGCGTGAAGCAAAATCGTTGTAAAGGTTTCATGTGTTTGTTTTTCCTGTACAAAAGAAAGAAAAATAAATCTATTTTTGAGAAACAAATGAAGAAGCCTGAATTATGGAAATCCTGCTTACGCTCCCGGAAAATTTTGCCCGCTATCTGACCCGGCATAAAAAGTTGTTTCCCGGTATCACTGCAGGCTATTCGGATCCCCGGGATAAAAAACTCGGTTCCGGGGGAGGAACGGTTTACGCACTCTGGCAACACGGACTGGCTCCCTCTAATCCTTACAAAACCTCAGAAAAATTGGGCACCCATGTCCATCAGGATTTTACTGACAACAGCAATCGCCGTATCATCATCCATTCTGACGGGCAAAGCCGCAGACTCCCGGCCTATGCAACAAATGGTAAGAGTTTAATCCCTTTCCCTGTATTCAGGTGGGGACGGGGCCAGCGGATCGATCAGACACTTTTAGACATCCAGGTTCCGGTACTGCAAAAGATCCTGGACAGGGCCCCCAAAGGGCTGAACACCCTGGTGGCCAGCGGTGATGCACTTGTTTGGACCGATCTGGTAATGCCTGAAATTCCACAGGCCGATGTAGTCTGTGCCGGCATCTGGGCGCAGCCTGAGGCAGCTGTGAAACATGGTGTTTTTGTTTGCCAGAGAAGTGATCCCTCCCGGTTGCAGTACATGCTCCAGAAACCATCCCTGGAAGAATTGCAGGGAATCGCCGGAGATTCTTTATATCTCCTTGATTCAGGGATCTGGTTATTGTCTGACAGGGCGGTGGAATTCTTGTTTAACACCACGGGATGGGATTCTGAAACACAAACATTCCGAAATGGTGTCCCTGAATATTTTGACCTCTATTCAGATCTCGGCCGGGAACTTGGTACGGATGCTGACCAGCCAGGCAAACTATCAGTGAAGATTTTGCCGGTGGAACATGCTGATTTTTATCATTTTGGAAGCAACGCCGACCTGCTGCGATCCACCGCCTTGTTGCATAACCGTGTAACCGATCAGCGGGAGATCTGGCACAAAAAAATTAAACCGGGACCTGAAATATTCGTTCAGAATGCAGTTACTCATGTTACCTTTAACTCAGCTCATGCTGCGATTTGGATTGAAAATTCATTTATCCCCGAATCCTGGACCCTCAGGGATCATCATATCCTTACCGGAATCCCTGAAAAACAGTGGAATATTGCCCTTCCCGCAGGAATATGCCTGGACTTTGTGCCTGTCGGACACCGGCAATGGTGTGCGCGGCCTTACGGGTTTTCCGATTCTTTCAGGGGAAATGTTTCGGATTTATCCACTCTTTGGATGAATAAATCCTTTGATTCCTGGTTTGAATCACACAATTTTCCACAAACCGTTCAAACGCAATTCCACGGGCAGGATCTTTTCAACTGCAATCTCTTTCCTTTGCTGGATGAAATGGAATTATCCGGAGAGTTTATTCAATGGCTCATTAAGCCCGAACCCAATATTGAACAGGAGCAGGCCGTTCATTTTCGCAACTTCTGGAAAAAGAGCAAGCGCCTTTCCGCACATGATATTATTACAGCGTGCAATGTCTCCCGCCAGGTAAAGCAGCGACTGGATAACATGCAACATTCACTCGCTGCCCTTGCCGCCAACAACCGGCAAAGCATCTTTTATCAGTTGGATCTTCTGCACCTGGCGGGAGAATTCAGCAGGTCGGGGATTGTACTGCCTGAGCCACCTAAACAGGATGGAGATGTCATGAAACAGATTCATGACCTGATGTTTCGTTCTGCCTGCCTGAATTTTAAAAAGATGAACCGGGAAGCCGTCAAATATGAACAGAGAGCATTTGAGTCGCTTAGGGAAGGTATGCTCGAACAAACACATTCATACCGTGTGAATCCGGTTAGAAATGTCTGCAGGGACCAGATCATCTGGGGAAGGAGCCCCCTGAGGCTTGATCTCGCCGGGGGATGGACCGACACCCCACCCTATTGCATTATGAACGGAGGTAAAGTCGTAAACCTTGCAGTTGAACTCAATGGGCAGCCGCCTATCCAGGTTTACATCCGTCCCACAGATAAACCGCTGATCACGGTTCATTCCATCGATTTAGGCGTGAGCGAAGTGATCAGTACATTTGACCAGATCAGTGATACGTTAAAAGTCGGCTCGGCTTTTTCCATTCCGAAAGCAGCTTTGATGCTTGCCGGATTTCATCCCACTTTTTCCGGGCGACAGTTTAAGAGCCTCAAAGACCAATTGACTGATTTTGGTGGTGGAATGGATATCACGTTGATGGTGGCAGTCCCTAAAGGAAGCGGACTTGGTACAAGTTCTATTCTTGCTGCAACCTTACTTGGCGGGTTATCCGAATTCTGCAACCTGGGCTGGGACCGGAACCTGATCGCAGAACGAACCCTGATGCTGGAACAATTGCTGACGACCGGGGGTGGTTGGCAGGATCAGTATGGAGGAATCTTCGAAGGGGTGAAACTCCTTGAGAGTGCTACTGGTTTTTCTCAGATGCCAGCGGTGCGCTGGGCTCCCGATCATCTCTTCACCAGGGCAGAAACGAGATCCCTGATGCTCTTGTATTATACTGGAATCACAAGGGTTGCAAAACACATCCTTACGGATATTGTGAAGGGGATGTTCCTGAATTCTTCGCATCACCTGGATATTCTCGCGGAGATGAAACAACACGCACAGAAAACATACGGAACCATTCTGAATCATGACCACTCAGGGTTGGCTTCTGCCATCCGTTACTCCTGGGACCTCAACCAGCAACTGGATCCCGGGACCAATCCACCCGAAGTTGCAGGGATTCTAACCGGAATTGAAGAATACATGAGCGCTTGCAAACTCCTTGGCGCAGGGGGTGGTGGGTACCTTTTGATCATTGCCAGGGACATACCTGCGGCTCATCAGGTCAGGACTTATCTGGGTCAGCATCCACCCAATCCCCGGGCCCGTTTTGTGGAGTGGACCCTTTCTGCGACCGGTTTGGAAATCACAAAGAGTTGAACCTGGTTACCCAAAAGGGCATGGGGATTACTTTGCAATGTAAAATCTGAATTCACTATTTTTGCCGAAATATTCGTCCAAATGAAAATCGCAGATAAAAAAGTGCTTATTACCGGTGGCTCAGGTTTCATCGGCAGTCACCTGACCGAGGAACTAATTGACAGAGGCTGTGATGTCAAAGTTTTTGTGCATTACAATTCATTTAACCGCTGGGGTTGGATCGACTATCTGCCCTCTGAGAAAAAAAAGAAAATTGAAGTATTCACCGGGGATATCCGCGATCCGAACGGGGTGAGGGAAGCCATGAAGGGTTGCGATGTTGTTTTCCACCTAGCGGCCCTTATCGGGATTCCCTATTCATATCACTCTCCTGACACCTATGTCGACACCAATGTAAAAGGCACACTTAACATCCTGCAGGCAGCGAGGCAGCTCGATGTGAGCCGGATCATCCATACCTCAACTTCTGAGATCTATGGTACCGCCCAATTTGTGCCGATCACCGAAGAACACCCCGTTAATCCTCAATCTCCTTATGCTGCGACCAAGGCCGCGGCCGATTTTCTTGCCCTGACGTTCTACCGGTCATTCAACACACCGGTGGCCGTGGTGCGACCCTTTAATACTTACGGTCCCAGGCAATCGGCCCGCGCAATCATCCCCACCATCATCACACAACTGGTTAATGGTGATGGAAAAGTCACCCTGGGATCTGTTACACCGACCCGCGACCTGAACTTCGTGAAAGACACCGCCAATGGCTTTATCAAGGCCGCTGAGAGTGACATGGCGCTGGGAGAAGTGATCAACCTTGGGAGCAACTATGAGATCTCCGTTGGCGACCTGGCCCGTAAGATCGCAACCCTCATGGGTAAGGAAATCCATATCCAGGGAGCGGATGAACGCATCAGGCCCGGGAAAAGCGAAGTGGAACGGCTCTGGGCAGCAAACCAAAAAGCGAAAGATTTACTCAACTGGCAGCCTGAATTTGACCTGGAATCGGGGTTGAAAGAAACAATCAGCTGGTTCTCCCGGCCGGAGAACATGGAGTTTTACAAGGCGGGGTATACGATTTGAGGATTTCATCCCGCCGAAGAAAATCCCCCTTGGCCTCCTGCCAGGGAATGCCCCCTCCCAACCTCCCCCAGGGGGTGAACGCCCCCGGCCTCCCACAAGGGGGTGAACGCCCCCTCCCGGCCTCCCCCAAGGGGGAGGAGCCAGATAGCGGAGGTGCAGGGGTTCAATGGGATGGTTACTGATTGCAACTGTTCTCCATGTTTGATCTGACCGGCTCCTGCAGAGCCGGATAATGATATCGGATTCACAGCAATTCTTCCCGGCTTTATAGGAATCAGGTCACGGCATCGGAATCGCAGCAATTCATCCCGGCTCCATAGGAGCCGCATACTGGTAGCACGTTTGCATTCATGGAAATTCACCGCTCCGTAGGTGCGGAATTCTTAAAACGATTTTGTACCTTTCGTTTATAAACAGCAAAAAAATGCAGGTAATGCAAACAATGCAGATCATGCAGGCAATGCACTTCTACCAATCATGGCGATGATGTTTTGTAACGGAATGCATAGTTTAAACCTTTTCCCATTGATGAAAAGGTTGTGCAGAAATAGTCTTACCACCGATTGTGAAGGTATCCGACTGATCATGCGTAATCAGGCTTGCGGTTTGAACGCCGAAATAATTCATGGCCTCCTGTAGACCATCCAGTTCCCTGTCCATATTGTTTTGGTCTAATTGCCAACATACCTGGTAAAGACCCATAAAGTTCCCATTTTGAAATACGACGAAATCACATTCCTTTTTATCCGAGAAGTAGAAAATCTCAGGTGTTTGTCGTCGCAGATTCAGATAAACCATATTCTCGAGGAGCCTGCCTTTATCCTCACTAAATGAAACTGAGTTAACATCAATGAACCCGTTATCAATACAGTAAACTTTTTCCTGACTTCGACACGTAGATTTTCTGCAGCAACCTAAATGCCTATAAAACAGGC
>JBAXDH010000153.1:0-7329 GCA_037141055.1 bacterium
CCCTTGAAGAGAAGTTTTTGAAAGAGGTGACGATGAAGTTCTTTTAAATTACCTTAACCCTTGCCCCCTTCCGTAGAAAGGAAATTACCCTAACCCCCTGACCCCTTCCCCAAAACGGGAAGGGGAGTAAGTCCCTCCCTGTTTGGGGAGGGATTTAGGGTAGGGTACTTATTTTAAACCGAAAGCCTGCCAGAAGTAAATCCAACAGGCTCCGGTCTTCACGTATTAACCAACAAAAACTAACTGTTATATTCTGCAACAATATCCTTGACTCCGTCCGGTGACACCCGGCCGTAAACCTTCTCGCCCACCAGCACGACCGGAGCAAGTCCGCAGGCACCAACGCATCGCAAACAACTCAGCGAAAACTTTCCATCAGCAGTAGTTTCTCCAACCTGTATTTTCAGTACGCGCCTGAACTCTTCCAGGACTTTTTCGGCACCCCTCACGTAACAAGCCGTTCCGAGACATATAGAGATGGGGTGCTCCCCCTTTGGGGTCATGGTGAAAAAAGAGTAAAAAGTCACAACACCGTACACATGGGCTACCGAAACATTCAGTTCCTTTGCAATGACCTCCTGTAGTTCAGCAGGAAGGTATCCGAAAATGCTCTGAGCCTTGTGCAGCACATTGATCAGTTCGCCTTTGTCGTTGTTGAAGAACTTGCAAACCTCTTTCAGTTCCTCTATTTTTCGCTCCGACAGCTTAATTTTTGCCATACTTTTTGTCTTTATCAGAATGGGGCTCCTATGGAGCCCTGTGTTAATTCGCTAATAGGCTTTATTCGTCTACAAATGTACCCTGGCTTTTGTCAAAGTAGTGCGTATGCAGCAGGTGGTGCGATTTTTCGCCTAACGGTTTACCCAGGAATTCTTCATATAATTTAGCAATAAACGGGTTTTCATGCGATTTACGGATTGGTTTTCCAGCATCTTCACGATAAATGGCTGCCGCACGCTGTTTAATGATTTCCGAATCACCATGGTGGAATGGCTGGCCACCACCACCGATACACCCTCCCGGGCATGCCATGATCTCAATGGCGTGGTACATACTTTTGCCTGCGCGGACATCTTCAAGCAGTTTTCGCGCATTCCCCAGCCCGTGGGCAATGCCAATATTGATGGGCAAACCATCGAAATCGAGTGTAGCATGGCGGATATTCTCCAGTCCGCGCAACTCGTTGAACTCAACTTTTTCAAGTTTTTTGCCGGTATACAGTTCATAAGCAGTGCGGCATGCGGCTTCAATAACCCCGCCTGTATTTCCGAAGATTACGGCAGCCCCGGATGACTCGCCCAAGGGGTTGTCAAAGTCTTCATCGGGCAAACTGTTGAAGTCGATGTTAGCCAGTTTGATGAGGTGCGCCAGTTCGCGTGTGGACAGGGAAAAATTCACATCCGGGTCGCCGTTCACTTTAAATTCATCGCGCTGGCATTCATATTTTTTGGCAAGGCATGGCATGATGGAGACTACGATCATGTTCTTCCGGTCGATACCGAGTTTCTTTCCGAAATACTCCTTGGCAATGGGGCCGAACATCTGCTGGGGCGATTTTGCCGTAGAAGGCACATCCATCAGGTCGGGGAAATTGTGTTCAAAGAAGTTCACCCATCCCGGGCAACACGAAGTAAGCATCGGCAGTTTTACACTTTGATCACCCTTCAGGTAACGGGTAAGGCGGTCGAGCAGTTCGCTTCCTTCTTCCATGATAGTCAGGTCGGCAGCAAAATCGGTGTCGAACACGTAGTCAAAACCTAGTCGTCTGAGTGCTGCGACCATCTTACCCGTTACAAGAGTGCCTGGCGCAAGGCCAAATTCTTCGCCAAGGGCGGCGCGGACGGCAGGTGCTGTTTGAACAACAACTGTTTTCGTAGGATCTGCGAGTGAATTAATTACGTTGCGCGAGTGGTCAACTTCGGTCAGGGCACCGGTAGGACAAACAGATACACATTGTCCGCAGTAAGTACAGGGAGATTTCTCGAGATTCATTTCGAATGCCGGAGCTACCACTGCCATAAACCCTCTGTTGACGGCAGAAAGCGCACCTACCGTCTGTACATCATTACACATCATTTCGCACCGCCTGCACATGATGCATTTATCAACATCCCGGATGATGGCAGGCGACGTATCCTTGCGATAAGTCGACTGTTCACCCTGATAAGGTAATTCGCGTACGCCAAGTTGCTGTGCCATCGTCTGGAGCTCACAACTCCCCGATTTGGCACAGGTGAGACATTCGGCAGGATGATCGGAGAGAATTAACTCCAGAACAGTACGGCGCGCGTTCAATACCCTGATTGAGTGGGTGTTAATGACCATATCCTCTGCAACATTGGTAGAACAGGCTGGAGCGAGATTTCGCCGTCCTACGACTTCAACCACACAAATGCGGCATCCGCCCGGACGGTTTTCAATGTTCATGTCTTTGAGTTGAAAGTAGCAAAGGGTAGGTATGTCTATGCCAATCGTCTTGGCAGCTTTTAAAATTGTTGTATCTTTTTCTACCTCAACGGGTTTGCCGTCGATGGTAAGGTTTACCATTTCCATGTATTCCTCCCGTTTAATTTATAAAAATCGCGTTGAATTTGCATTTCTCCATGCAGGCTCCGCATTTGATGCACTTTTCCTGGTCAATCACATGTGCCTGCCTCTTTTCGCCGGCAATGGCATCGACGGGACAATTCCTGGCACAAAGCGTACATCCGATACAGTTTTCAGCATGGATGATGTATTGCATCAGCGATTTGCAATTTCCGGCACGGCATTTTTTATCGCCAACATGTTCCAGGTATTCGTGGTAGAAATTATCCATGGAGGAAAGAACGGGGTTTGGCGAAGTCTGACCAAGTCCGCACAGCGACGTGTCTTTAATTACATGGCTCAGATTCCTGAGTTTGTCAAGGTCTTCCATGGTCGCATGACCCTGGGTAACCTTTTCAAGCATTTCAAACAGTCTCTTGTTGCCGATCCGGCAGGGTGAACATTTTCCGCACGATTCTTCGACCGTGAACTCAAGGTAGAACTTTGCCATGGCGACCATGCAGTCGTCTTCATCCATTACGATCATGCCACCCGATCCCATCATAGAACCGGCAGCGATCAGGTTGTCGTAATCAATCGGGGTGTCGAGGTCCTTTTCCGTAAGCATTCCCCCTGAAGGTCCGCCGGTCTGAACAGCTTTGAACTTCCGGCCGTTTTTGATACCGCCGCCAATTTCAAAGATCACTTCACGGAGTGTAATTCCCATGGGAACCTCAATGAGCCCGACATTGTTGATTTTTCCTGCCAGCGCGAATACTTTCGTCCCTTTTGATTTTTCAGTTCCAATGGAGGAAAACCAATCAGCTCCCTTTAAAATGATGGCCGGGATGTTGGCATAGGTTTCCACATTGTTCACATTGGTAGGCTTTCCAAGGAAACCTGATTCGGATGGGAATGGCGGCTTAACAGTCGGCTCACCCCGCAGCCCTTCCATAGAATGGATCAGTGCAGTTTCCTCACCGCAAACGAATGCACCTGCACCATAGCGGATTTCAATATCGAAATTGAATCCTGTTCCCAGGATATCGTTGCCAAGCAAACCATATTCCCTGGCCTGTTTCATGGCAATTTTCAAACGTTCGACTGCCAGGGGGTACTCGGCACGGATGTAAATAACACCTTTATCAGCGCCGGTGCAGTAGCCGTTGATGGCCATTGCTTCGAGCACCGTATGAGGGTCACCTTCGAGGACCGACCGATCCATGAACGCACCCGGGTCACCTTCGTCGGCATTGCAAACCACATATTTCTGGTCAGCTGTGACCTTACGCGTGATTTCCCATTTCAGACCTGTTGGAAAACCGCCGCCGCCGCGCCCGCGAAGACCGGATTTCTTAAGAATCTCAATCGTTGCCTCCGGCGTCAGTTCTGTCAGCACTTTTCCCAGTGCCTGGTACCCGTGCCTGGCGATGTATTCCCCGATGCTTTCGGGGTTGATTACCCCGCAGTTCCGCAGGACGATCCTGGTCTGTTTCCTGTGAAGTTCACTAGCGGCGGATGCCTTACCCTGGTATAAAAGCCGGGTGACCGGTTTTTGCCTGACAATGTGCTCTTCGATTATTTCCGCGCAATCTTCCGGTTTTACATGGATGTAAATGGTGTTCCCGGGCAGCATTTTTACCACCGGGCCCTCTTCACAAAATCCGAAACAGCCTGTCTGGATTGCCTGAACTTCGGATTCAAGGTTCTTTGCAAGGAGCAACTCCCGGAAAATTTTCAGGATCTCTTCGCCTTTTGAACTGCTGCAACTTGTTCCGCCGCAAACGAGTATATGATGCTTGATCTTTACCATCTGACTGTTCCCCGATATTATTTGTTATCGATTGATTCGTAGTTCACCGGGATAATCCCATCCACCAGTTCGTTGCTGAGCACGAATTTGTCGATGATCCTGCTTGCTTTTTTGGGGTCTACATAGCCAATCGTTATTGGCTCATACCCTGGTTTTGTGATCTCAACCGTTGGCTCGGCATAGCAATAACCCATGCATCCGGTTTGTGTGACAATCGCCTCAATGTTGCGTTTGGTGAATTCTTCGACAAAGGCCTCCATTACTTCCCTGGCTCCAGAAGCGATTCCGCAGGTTGCCATCGCAACCCTGACACGGATGGGGGCATTGGAATTAGCAGGGTTGTTAAGCAGGTCGAACCTGGACTGAATTTCAGCCTGCATTTTTTTAAGATCGGATACTGAATTAATTTTTTCCATAGCGGCAGCATTGCTTCGAATGAACAACTGAATCATTCCGTTGCAAAATTACAACCTCCTGAAATATTAAACAAGGATTAAGTGTTATTTATTTCACAATGTTACAAAAATAACATGTGATGAAGGGAGGGATGATCTTTCAGCCTGCGATCAGCCTGAAACCGTTGCCGTGGATATTGACAATTTCGATGGCAGGGTCCGCCTTCAGGCACTTCCGCAGGCGGGCGATAAAAACATCCATGCTACGGCCGTTGAAGTAGTTGTCGCTTCCCCAGATTTTATCCAGCGCGTCCTTGCGCAGCAGGATGCCGTCCCTGGCTTTGCAGAGCATTTTCAGGAGATGCGCCTCTTTTGGTGAAAGCTGCTGTGTGATGTTATCGTATGAAAGCGTTCGCAGGTTATAGTTGAAAAGTAGTTTTCCGATCAGCATTTCATTGGCGTCAGCTTCGTTTTCTGATCGTTGAATGTTGCGTTTTAAGATTGCATGCAATTTAAAAAGCAGCACCTCCGAATCAAACGGTTTGGTGATGTAATCGTCGGCACCGGTTTTAAAACCTTCGAGCATGTCCTCCTTCAGCGATTTGGCTGTGAGGAAGATAAACGGGGTTTCGCTGTTGGTTTTTTTAATCTCTTTCGCAAGGGTAAAGCCGTCCATTTCGGGCATCATGACATCCAGAATGCAAATGTCAAAGAGCATCGATTTGAATGCGTCCAGTCCAAGTTTACCGTCTGCTCTCAATACGACCTCAAAATCATTCAGTTCGAGGTAAGACTTCATGATGGATCCGAAATTCGGATCATCTTCAACCAGCAATATTTTGATTTTCGCGCTCATATGTTCCTGCAGATATTAATTATTAGTCCGGCTGTAGTGTTTCATCTTCCCTGATTCCCGGCAAACTTATTTCAAGCCTGCTTCCTTTGCCCGGTTCACTCTGGATGCGGATGTCGCCGTGATGGGCAAGGACGATGGCTTTCACATAGCTGAGCCCAAGTCCGAATCCCTTGATGTTGTGAATGTTGCCTGAAGTTACACGGTAGAATTTATCAAAAACCTTCCGCTGCACTTCCTGGCTCATGCCAAGTCCTTTATCCTGAACTCCGAAGATGAATTTCCCGGATTGATTCATGGAAAAAACTTCAATTTCAGGTTTTGTAATGGAGTATTTATTTGCATTATCCAGAAGGTTCAGCAATACGTTCCGCATGTGGTCCTCATCAGCCTCCACGAGGGAATGTATCGCATCAAGGCGGGTGGTAATAAATCCTTCGCGTTTCTCTATTTGCAGGCGATAATGAGCAATGACCTTGTCGATCATATAATGCATGTCCACCACCCGCGGACGAAGCTTGAAATCACGGCTGTCAAGCAATGCCATCTGGAGTATCTGTTCAACCCTCGTATTCATGCGGTTGTTCTCCTCCTTGATGATCCTGGTGAAATTTTTAATCGTTTCCGGTTCTGCAATCACCCGCGGGTTGGTAATGGAGTCGGCTGCTATTGAGATGGTTGCGATAGGTGTTTTGAACTCATGCGTCATGTTGTTGATGAAATCGGTTTTAATGTCGGAAATTTTCTTCTGACGGATCATCACCACAATGCTTCCACCTGACGATATAATGATGATCAGCGTGAACAGGATGGAGCCAGCCAGCAAAAGCGACAGGGATTTTAAAACATGCGATTTCTGTCCCGGGAAATACACCAGCAGCATATCAGGCTTCTGAAACAGATCGTTTGGGAACAATGATACGCGGTGTTCGGATTTTTCGTAATCCGCTTTAAATCCTGCCGACCGGATGGGAATATGGTTGCTGCCGCTGGAAGGTGAGAAAACCGCAAATTCGAAGGGCAGGTCAATGCCTTTATCGTTAAATGATTTGCCGAGCGTCGCCTGAAGGCCTTTCTTATTGATCCGCTGCTGGATTGGCGTGGGCTTTGTTTCAATGGCGATGGCCATCTGCTTGATGAAATCCTGGATCTTTTTCGCTTT
The DNA here is from genome assembly GCA_037141055.1 of bacterium. GTDB lineage: Bacteria > Bacteroidota > Bacteroidia > Bacteroidales > FEN-979 > CAIVAT01. Next base: position 6,750 of record JBAXDH010000153.1, read on the forward strand.
GTTGTCCAGTTTCTGGATGTTGCTTTCCCGTTGAACTTTTTTGTTTTTGTAATCATCCTCCCGTAAATGGGGTGGCCTGAAATGGCTGTTTTGCGGCATGATGTACCTGACTGTTGGCGGGCCGTTCATCCCGCGGCTTTCGATAATGATTCCGTTTCCTTCATTGTTTTCCAAACCAGTGCGCTGCTCGTTGAATTGAATTCCGGGTTCCGGATTGTTTATTGCCATCATCGAATCGATCCGGGTAAGCTGATCATTCCATTCAAAATTGAATTCCGCCATCCCCGAAGCCGGCATGTCCTGGAAAAATTGTTCGGAGGTGACCGTTACAGAATCTAAGCCTTCCTGGATTGGTATCACGTTGTACTGGTAAGAATAATGTATTATCCCTGGGGGTGGCTGCCTGTACAAGTCCGGCGGTGGCGGAGGCGGGGGTGGAGGTTGGTTTCGCCTGGCTGCCACGGGCAGGTCGTTTAACGCCATGAGGGAATCGAAACGCTCCCTGATGGACTGGTTAGTGTCCTTTGAAAATGCCTTGACAATCCTCATAATGCTGTCGCCTTCAAAATTCCGGCTTATG
>JBAXDH010000154.1:0-7272 GCA_037141055.1 bacterium
TCATAACAGCATATAAATCTTATATTTTGGCAATCCGGATAAACTCAATTAGAGCGTAATATCCACATCACCTTCATCTCTTCTTGTAGTTCCGTGAAGCCCCATGACCGCCAAAAAAACCCCAACCACCGCTGCCAATAACAAATCCGAAGGCGTACCATATGCCATTGTTATTCACTGCAAACACCGTTACATCATCACGCCAGAGCATGGCGATAAGGTCTATCGGTGCAATGATACCATGCCACAGACCACCCCAGAACCCATAGGTGTGACCTTTAAGACATTCACTGACAACTTCCTTTTTGGAACAGCCTGAGAGGATCAGCAGTGTGGCAAACAGGAGGAGAATGATAACAGTTGTGTTTACCGGGATAAACTTTTTCATATTATGTGTGGTTAATTCTTTATTGATTCGCAAGCAATGTGAGTTGTTCGGTTGAAGGTGATCGATCATTTTAAATATTTATAGAATTTTCACATGATACACATCTGATTTATTCCTCCTGATATTTTGAATAAAAAACCCACCTGATTGCGGAATGTCCTCCAGTAAATCAAAACTTTCGCAAGATTTTGGCAGGGGTGCGAAAATCAGGGTGAATCTATATGTTTTACCTTCTGGTACATATGTCCATTCAGGAGCAATGGTGATATTCTCTGCGTGATGCATTTTGCAGCGTTCCCCTGAGGCTTTGTCGATGAGAACCGTAGAAGGCCATATTCTGATGCCTCCGTCCATTGCAGCATCATAAATGCAGTGTACGATCACCATGCCTTCCTCATGAATCTGGCTGAGAATTTCTTCCCTGAGCTTGTTATCAAGTTTAACGGTTGGGGTCGTTGTGGTTGTATTCAGGAGTTCTTCGGCTTCAACGTTGGTTGTTGTGGTAAGGAATGGCATGGGTCAAATTTACGGAATTTCCCCTGATCGATTGTCGAAAAGAAAGAACGGCGGGAAAATTCGCTTGCCAAACGAACTATTGCAAAATATAACGGAACTGACCTTCGTAAACTTGTTTCATGAACAACCTTGCTGCACAAAGATGAAATCGTATTGTATATAAAATTGTCTTATATTCGCATGTTGGCTGGCTGAAATCACTGGTTGATTATTATTACGAACCCTCAACATCACGTAAAATGATGGAATTACTGAACAGGCATAAATGGTGGCTCATCGGGACCGTTGGAATCGCGATGCTGCTTTATATTCTTCTGACTTAGTGGAAGTTTAGGTGCACCATTATTTAATCAGGCCGTACTGATGTAAAATTTTCTCCCAGGTATCACTGTCAATGGCTTTCAGCAGGGCCGGATTGATCTCATCCATCATTTTCGCCTTGTCCACTGGATGAAGAATTTTCTCCTATTGTATTATTCATATGGTTGTTACAGTGTGACTTATAACCGCTCCTTCTTCCTCCATTGCTTTTAGATCAGGATCCTCCATCATCTTTTTAAATTTTTCCAGATCATTTGTTTCCCAGATCATATAAACATGATTGGGATCATCTGAAGTACCTGAAACTTTTATTTCTTTAAGTCCTGCCGCTTCTCTTCTCCAGGAACCCGCATCATACACCCGCTTCCAGGTTACATAATTTTTCACCTTATGGTTTGCAATGATTGTTGCCATGTTTTTCTGTGTCAGATGAGATTTGGACTTTTTTATTTTAAAAAAAGGTTTGACCAGACAAATGTAACATTTTTCAGGCGGGACCCCCTTTAAAATTGGCCGGCTTTCCCCCACTTCATTTTTCAGCAAATCCGGCTTGTTTGACAGGAAGAGGAAGAAGTCCTGTCAGATATCAGAATCTTCAAGCTGGAATATTTCTTCAACGGTTTTATTAAAAACACGTGCAATTTTCAAGGCCAATATGGTGGAAGGGACATATTTGCCGTTTTCTACAGCATGAATTGACTGCCGGCTTACATTAATTCTTTGCGCCAGTTCTTCCTGTGTTATGTTTAAAATAGCCCGCTCCACCCTGATGTTATTTTTCATTGTCTTTTACCTTTCTTGATTGAAACAGAACGTAATGAAACCGAAGGACAAACAGAATCAATATGGTGACCATATTGTATTCCATTACGATGAGAAAATCAGTTCCCCAGATGGCAATAATGGCAAGGATCAACAGAACAAAGTTGACACAGGTTGCCCACACCAGTGATTCAAGCCTGATTTTCATGATATATTCATCTTCAACCTTTAAACGGGAGAATGCAACAAACAAACAACCTGTAATAAGAAGGATTCCGATAATATCCGGCTGGATATCTGTTTGATACATGCGAAAAAATTTGCTCCCGGCCGGCTTTGTCCATAAAAGAGCGTCAGAATAATAGATGCACAGGATCTTCGCATTTGCTAAGAAGGAAATATCTCCAATCACATTTATCCAAACATAAAGGATGGATGCAATGCCTAATAATATCCATCCAAAAACCTTGTATCTGGGTGGCAATAAAAATTTTGTCTTCATAGGTGTATGTTTTTGAATTCGCCCACAAATGTACGACATAAATTACATAATGTCAAGTTTGTTTTACATATTGTAACACATATTTGACACATATTTACATAAAGTATTGAAATACAGGTTGAAAAAAGTGAACGTGGAAATGTTCGAATAGAACCCGTACCTGGTTCCATTAAACATTTTAAGGGCAAGCGACTTTGTTCGTTTATACAACATCCTGACAGGGAAAACATGGTTGTTAATATTTGGTTTTGTAAGACATACGACCACAACAAAATCATTCTTAACCCTACAGAAATTTCTAATATTCCTTACATCCAGAATTCAAAAAAGTATCAATTTTGACGTGGTTTTAGAAACAGCACTAAAACCAGAATTTATATCATGCCGGCAACGCATTTACGTTTTCAATTCCAGATATCTGTCAGCATATGAAAAAACTCAACTGTATCCTTCTTGTGGACGACGATAGTTCAGACAACTTCCTCAACAGACGGGCCATTGAAAAAGCAGGTATCACGGATCATATTGAAATTTCCCTGAACGGCAGGGAAGCCCTCGAATTTCTTACTGCAAAAAATGACCGTTGGAATTCCAGGCATTCATATCCGCAACCCGAGCTGATTTTTCTTGATATCAACATGCCTGTCATGAACGGCTGGGAATTTCTGAAAGAGCATCAGAAACTTGAAGATTTTCAAAAAGGCAAAGTGGTACTTATGATGCTCAGCGCTTCAATAAATCCTGCTGACCGTATAACCGCGGAACTAAAACTGGGCAGCGACTGCTTTCAGTCCAAGCCGCTGACTGTGGGAGTTATCAACAAGATTATGATGAAGTATTTTCCTGACCACCTGTGATCCCGATGAACGAATTTCCCCGTTGGTATAATTAAAACCGTTGTATCTTTGAAACGCAGATTGAACCGTACCTTCAATCCTGAAAATCATTTTTGCGTCTCAGATATTCTTAGAAATACTTCGTAGCAAATTCATGAAATCCTGCTACTTCAACTACACGGTTTTCCTGCTGGTCCTGGTTTTGCTCCCGGCGCACAGCCGGGTTTTCGGTCAAACCATCAAACTTCGCGAAAAATCTTCCCGGTTCGACTCTGTCTCCAATGCACCTGGAAAAGTTGTCACCGTTCCAACGCGGGTACTTAAACGCATGGAAAATGTCCCTTTCGGAGCAAACCTTGTCAACGATACCAATTATCGCTATGACCGGAAAACCGGCGCTGCCGATATCCTTTCCCCGGTACCCGGACTTTTTCTGCAGTCACTTTACGATGATTATCATGTCCGGTTTTCGGCCAGGGGATATGGAACCGGCACAAATACAGGCACCAGGGGGGTCAGGATACTGCTGGATGACATTCCTGAATCGGATCCCGACGGGCAAACCATCCCGGATGCCCTCGATTTCAATACCATTGGCCGGATCGAAGTGATGAAAGGAAATGCCTCTTCATTATACCCAAGTTCCCCGGGCGGGGCTGTCAATTTTATCAGCGACCTGAACTTCGACCGGTCTTCTGTAACCCAGTTCAACCTTTTCGGCTCATCCGGACTTTTTTGCAACGGGATAAAAGCCGCAGTGAAGACGGGAAAATATCGTCTCCTCACATCATATGGCTATACCAATTTCAACGGGTACCGCAACAACAACAACGAATTCAGGCACCAGCTGAACCTGGTCATTGAAACCAGGCCTTCAGCATACACCCGCCTGACGATCCTGGGTTATTTTATCGACGGCCAGGCAAAGCTTCCGGGAGCGCTCACAAAGGATGAATTTGAGCAGAATCCATACCAGGCAGATCCGCTGTATATTACAAACAATGAGCGCGTCATTACAAGCAAAGGAAGGCTTGCGATCAGGTACAATGCATCTTTTGGCAAAAAAAATATCAATGAAGTCGAAGTCGCCGCCTGGGGTGCAATTCAGAATAATGATGTTGCAGAAAAGGACTACAGGATTATCAACCAATACAGATTTGGATTCACAGGAACATATGTAAATAAAACCTATCCCGGAAACCGGTATAATGAATTTTTAATTGGTGTCGACCTGTACTCACAGCCGTCCCGAACCGAATATTATGAAAACTCCGGCGGCTCAAAAGGCAACCAGTTACTGCTGCTGCTGAACAGCAACATCATCAGCAATGGCATTTTCGTTTCCGACAATTTTGAAATCATCCGGGGCAAATTATTTGCCATGCTCAGCGGCAGGCTTGACCAGACCACTTATAAAAAAACGGAAGAGACGCCAATGCTGGCGAGTGACAGCCGTAAATTCACCGCTTTCAATCCCAGGCTTGCCCTGAATTATAAGCCGGCAGAGGCAATCAACATTTTCACATCGTATGGATACAGCCACGACCATCCTTCCGTATACGAACTCAACGGCCATGGCTCCAATATTATTTTCAACCGCGACCCGGAACCACAGGTTTCCCGAAATTTCGAACTGGGAGCAAGGGGCAAAATCGGGCGACCGGGTAAATCATTTGCAGGCAACCTGCAATTTGAAGCAACATTCTTCCATGCCCGGGTCAGCAATGAATTAGTTCCATACACCATGTCCGACACGATTTTTTACCGGAATGCAGCTAAAACAAGCCGCCTGGGAGTCGAACTGGGATGCCAGGCGGAAATCATCCCAGGGCTGAACTTCGGGGTGTCGTGGACCTGGAGTCATCTTATTTACCTGTCTTATCCTGCATCCGAAAGCAAACAGGACTCAACCGGGACATACATCACGACTGAAGACGATTTTTCAGGTAATGTCATCCCGGGAATCCCAAGAAGCAACCTGTTTATCTCCCTGGCCTATTCACATCCTTTGGGGAAACACATCAGCATCATGGCAAAATGCAGCTACCAGATGATCAGCAGGATATGGGCCAACGATTCCAATTCGGAAAATGCCCCCGGGTATCATCTCCTCGGCGGATTGTTAGGGGCAGATTTCACTTTCGGCCGGTTCAAGGTGACGGTTTCCGGCGGGATGAATAACATGCTGAATGAAGTCTACAGCGGGTTCACAAGCACCAACGCCACAGGAAACCGGTATTACAACGCTGGTGCCCCGCGGAATTTTTTCAGTTCGGTAAACCTGGGATACACGTTTTAACGATGAGAACGTCTGAAAACATAAAAAACCGGACCTTCGCCATCCTGCTCTGCATGATTAGCCTGAATGTGACCCTCCCGGCCTATTCCCAGGAAATTAATACCGGAGGTTCGCCTTTGAAAACAGACCAGGAGTATCTGCAATATCCGGAACAGGTGCCCGGTTATCTCGGGGAATCAGACTTTGCAGCCTCCTCTGTCGCACAAATCAACCAGCTGGGATCATTCGGACTGAGTATTAATGGTATTAAAACCGTTATACGTACTGAAAAATACAGATTCCTGGGGTCTTATGCGTACCGGAACTACGACGGTTACCGGGTGCACAGCAACGATTACGGTCATACTGCCAACGTGTCGCTGAAAGCAATTGCCGGCCCGAATTCATCGATCAGCATCGCCGGATCTTATGTAAGCGGGCTGGTAAGGATGCCCGGTTCACTGACAAAAACCGAATTTGCAAACGACCCTTTCGCTGCCGATCCGCGAAATGTAAACAGGGACGAGCAGCGATTTGCAACCAGGGGAAGGCTGCATATTGGTTATCTCTCAAAATTCGGGCAAAAACTCAACAACGAAATAAGCATCACGGGTTCGGGGAAAATCGACTTCATCAGGAGGGTTACCGGTGAATTCAAGATCATCAACCGGTACGGGCTTGGGCTGGAGGCAAAATGGACCAATAAAACTTCCATTCTCGGCCGGGATAATAAATTTTCACTGGGTGGCGCCATTCAAACGCAGCCGGACAAAACCGAGATTTACGAAAACTACAGCGGCCAGCAAAGCGATCTCCTGGAAGAACTGAAAGGTGCCAAAATGAATAACAGCAACATTTTCCTTACGGATAACCTTGAAATATTTCCTGAAAAACTATGGATTGATCTTACCGGCCGCTTCGAAAGGCAGGTTTTCAGCATCCGGGATGAAATTTTACCCCTGAGAACAGATGAAAGGACCTACCAGGCATTCACCCCGCTGGTAAAACTGACTTACAATCTCTCCCGGGCAATCGCAGCCTATGGCTCCTATGGCCAGTTTTTTACCCTCCCGACAGAGAAGCAGCTGGAAGACAGCCCTGTGCCGGCAGAGATTTTCAACAGGAATCTCAATGCCCAGACGGATCATAAAGTTGAATTCGGTTTCAGGACCGAACAGCCTGCCGACACCGGCCGGGTGGTGAAAAAACTTGGGTTTGAGGCAACTATTTATCACAATGTGATTGATAATGAAATCGTTGCGTATGAAGTCTACGGGGAAGAATATTGCCGAAATGCTGCACGGGCAACCCGCTTCGGGGCAGAATTAAAGGGCTCGATCGCATTTTCCTTTGGATTAAAGGTAAAACTCTCTTACAATTTCAGCCATTTTCGCTACGATTCCTATGCCGCCCAATCGCTGGAAACAGATTCAACCGGAAATCTGGTGTATGTTCCCAGGGATTTTTCAGGCAATACCGAGCCGGGAATCCCTGCAAACAAATTAAGCCTTGTCCTTTCTTACAACCACCATATCACCCGGAATATCAGCCTGCTTGCCGATGTTGGATATACCGCAATGAGCGGATTCCAGGTGGATGATGCAAACTCCGCTAAAACAAATGCCAGCGGAATTCTTGATTCAATGCTGGGACTTTACATGAAATTCGG
>JBAXDH010000155.1:0-7152 GCA_037141055.1 bacterium
ATTACATGATTACATTTGAAGAATTGGGCATCAGCAAAGAAATTGTGCTGGCCCTTGTAGACCTTGGTTTTGAAGTCCCAATGCCCGTACAGGAAAAGGTTATTCCCCTCCTCCTGGGTGAAAAGACCGATATCGTTGCCCTGGCACAAACAGGCACAGGAAAAACAGCCGCGTACGGACTTCCCCTGATACAGCAGATCGACACCCGCAATGACCTGCCGCAGGCGCTGATCCTCTGCCCCACCAGGGAATTGTGCGTTCAGATTGCCGGTGATCTCAACGACTATGCAAAATACATCGATGATTTGCACGTGCTCCCGGTATACGGAGGCAGCAGCTATGACGTTCAGATCAAAGCCCTGAAAAGAGGCGTACAGATCGTCGTTGCAACTCCTGGACGACTGATCGACCTGATGCACAGAAAAGCAATCAAATTGCGCGACGTTCACTCTGTGGTACTCGACGAGGCGGATGAAATGCTCAACATGGGCTTCCTCGACAGCATCAACGACATCCTGGCGGAAGTTCCGGAAAGCAGGAGCACCCTCCTCTTCTCTGCAACAATGCCAAAAGAAGTCGCAGTGATTGCAAAAAAATACATGACCAATCCTGTGGAGATCACCATTGGCAACAGGAACTCAGGGGCCGAAAACATCAAGCATATTTATTATACTGTACATGCCAAGGACAAATATACAGCGCTGAAACGCATTGTCGATTTTTATCCCTCCATTTATGGCATCATATTCTGCCGCACACGCATCGACACCCAGGAGATCGCGGACAAACTTATCGGGGACGGCTACAACGCAGAAGCGCTCCATGGCGATTTGTCGCAGGTACAGCGCGACAGCGTGATGCAGAAGTTCAGGATACGCCACGTGCAGCTGCTGGTTGCCACGGATGTTGCCGCCCGCGGACTTGATGTGAACGACCTCACACACATCATCAATTATGCCCTTCCCGACGACATTTCGTCATACACGCACCGCAGCGGCAGAACGGGCCGTGCAGGAAAAGCAGGAACTTCCATTGCCATCATCAACCTGAAGGAGCGGCACCTCATCAGGCAGATCGAAAAACTCATCAACAAATCATTCATTGCGGCAAAAGTCCCGGGAGGCCGTGAAATATGTGAAAAACAACTGTTCAACCTCATCACCAAGATGGAGAATGTAGAGATTGAACATTCCGAGATTGATCCGTTCCTTCCGGCCATTTACCGTAAGCTGGAATGGCTGGAAAAAGAAGATGTCATCAAACGATTTGTGGCCCTGGAATTCAACAGGTTCCTTGAATATTACCGAAACGCCAAGGACATCAATGTTTCTGAAGAAAAAGGACGCGAATCTTTCCGCGACAAGGGAGGCAAGGAATCTTTCCGCGACAAAGGCAGCCACGGCGATTCCCGGAAAGAGGTGACTTCGTTTACGCGCCTGGTGATAAATGCCGGCAAGGGTGATGGGTTATATCCAAACAATCGCATCGAACTCATCAATTCAAACAGTCCGGGAAAAAGAATACGCATCGGGGATATCACCCTCGGAAAAAATGACGGGGTGTTCGAAGTTGATACGGAATATGCCAAATTTCTGTCACAGGCTCTCAGTGAAGCTGAATTCAAGGGTGCCAACCTTTCGGTAGGAATCGCCAAAGGCGAGGCAAAAGTTGAAGCAACAGAACGCCGTTCATTCAACGAGAAGGGGAAATTCAAGGGTGACGGTGATTTTAAAAAAGGGAAAGGCGCACCAGAATTTAAAAAGGGAAAAAGCTCCCTGGGCTATAAAAAAGACAAGGTATCTCCTGGTGCTCATGATCAGGAAATTAAGTCATGGATAAAATCTAAAGGCGAAAATCCGTTTGCCGGAGCCGCCGAATGGGCCGGAAAAAAGAAAAAGAAGAAGAAATAATTTTCTATTTTTGCGCCTCCAAATTATACGTTCATGCTAAAACAACTCATAGCACGGCAAATGGTGAAGCGCACCAAAGGTCGCCAGTTTGCCGTCGACTTTCTCGAACAGAAACATGTAGACCAGTCCCAGCCATATCCCAACGACAGCTCCTACTTTTATGGCGGCGATAAAGGCGGCAACGCATTCATTACCCGCATGGCATTTCGTGAGCCAAAACGCGCCAACGAATTCTGGTTTGATTTCTTTTTAAAAGGCAAAGGTTATTTTGGTTTGACCGGTTCCCCCGGAGCTGAGGGTCCCGGATTCCAGCAGGGTTCACTGAAATGGGAACCCATCGAGGTTGGCAGGATATGGAGGGTAACTTATGATGGACCTGTTCATGACCGCGAAGGCAAATCACATTCCTGCAAAACAAACCTGGTGTTTACCGGCGACCATCCTGTGTATGATTTCGGACAAAGTTCCGATCATCGGTCCATTGCCAATGCGATTGCCTCTGAAAAATGGACAAAAGAGTTCTTTTTTAACATGAAAGACACGCACCAGGTTCATTACGAACAAACAGGCTCCTTCAAAGGCACCATTATCGTGGATGACGAGACATTTGTCCTGAACATGATGGCCTCCCGCGACCATTCATTCGGTTCGCGCAACTGGCTCACATGGGACCGTCACTACTGGATCACCGGCGTTTCCGATTCGGGGATGCACTGGACTGTCACCACCATCAAATGGCAGTTCCTGGGAAGGCTTACTGCAGGCTTCATCACCGCTCCGGATGGTTCAACGGATGCAATTGTAGCGTGTACCGACCTGGAAACTGTTTCGAAAGAACAATTGCTTCCCAACCACGGCATTGTTGAAATCAAGACCCGCAGCGGCAAGACTCATATCATGGAATTCTGGCGCCACGGGGAATTCCCTTATCTGCACGACGGGAAATACATGATGCGCGAAGGCATCGGCACCTATAAATTCGACGGTTCTGAAGGTATTGGAATGGTGGAATTCGGGTTTCATGCAGATAAATATATGCCTTAACACCCCTGCTTTTTAACAATTCCCAATTTGCAGGAAATTCCATTATGGTAAAATTTATCAGCGAAATAAAAGATCCGTCAGCCGGGGGCAAAGCTCACGGGCTGAAAACACTCATGGATCTTGGCATGAACGTTCCGGAAGCCTTTGTCCTCATTCATCCGAAGGTTGAAACCCTTGATGACGAGCTCGTCCGCAAACATCTATCCGTGCTGGGCGACGGACCGAAAGCGGTCCGTTCTTCAGCAGTCAGTGAGGATGGACATGCAGCCTCTTTTGCAGGACAGTTTGAAACATTCCTCGACCTGCAAAGCTACGACGACATAAAAGCTGCCATTGTTAAATGTATTGAAGCCGCGGATGCCGACCGGGTGAAATCGTATTCCGGAAATTTACTGGCAGATGCCGATCTGCGGATTTCGGTTATCCTTCAAAACATGGTTGACACCAGTGTTGCCGGCGTTGTTTTTTCTGCAAATCCTGTAAACAACCGGCGGGATAAAATCATCATCAATGCCGTGGCGGGAATCGGGGAAGAACTTGTGAGCGGTAACAAAGATGCGTTTCACTATGAAATCTACCGCAGTGGTTCCGACATTGGCCGCGAATCAGAGAAAGGCGGGAGCCTGCTGGGGGAAAGTCATCTCCGGGCCATCCTTGAAGGCACCCTGCAGGCTGAAAAGCACTTCAATAAACCGGTCGACCTCGAATGGGCCATCGACCACGACGGCATGTTGCACTGGCTCCAGGTAAGACCGGTGACAACGCTTGACGATGTTCACTTCAACGAGCTTGATACGGTTAAAGGAACGAGCAGCGACATATGGACGCTTGGCAACATCGGGGAGATGATGCCGGGAGTGGCCACTCCCCTCACCTACTCGGTAAGTGCCGAGGCGATCGACTATGGCATGACCCTCCTTGCAGAGCGGACAGGTGCTTTCAAACTGAAGAACCGCACTTCGCCCAGGTACATCCAGATGTTCTACAACAGGCTGTTCATCAACATGAGCAACATGATGGACTATCCTAAAAACGTATGGATGAACAAGGCTTCTGATGTGCAGTTTGCCCTCAGCGGAAAAGTCTTTCCCGGGATCGAAGCAAAGCCTGAAGTTATACTTCCAAGGAGAATATTGAACTTCTTCAGGCAGATGGTCAATACCGGCAAGGCAGCAAAATACCTGGAAAAACTTAAGAAACTCGAGGCCGGATACAGCATAGATACCACCGGCACAATGCAGCAGATATACAATAACCTTCAGGATGCTCACCTCCCGTTGGGCATTGGTTTCGGGCATCACCTGGGCACATCCGCCCAGTCGGGAACATTGTATTCGGCATTCATGCGCATCATGACCGGGGATAAACGCTTGCCGAACGCGGAAGACCACCATAATGCAACCATGCTCCTGCTCGATATCCCCGAGATTGAAAGCGCAGATGCGGTAAAGTCGCTGGAACGGTTTGCATCACAAATCCGTGGTGAAAAACGTTTTGCAGATCGTTTTGTCGCTTCCGCACCTGCCGAAGCGCTACGGCTCCTGCAGCATGATGCTCCGCCTGAAATTTCGAGGCAATTCAGCCTCTTTATCGCGCGACACGGACACCGGTGTGTCAGGGAGTCTGAACTACGGGAAAAAACATGGGAAGAGAATCCGCAGCAGCTGATTCAAACGCTGCAGACACGTGTCAGGGTCGGTGAGGTAAAACATGTAAAACATGACTTTACGGCTGAAATCAGCATCGCGCTGGGCCACCTTCCGTTTGTTAAAAGAAGGATTTTGCAATCGATGATCCCTACCGCCCGAAAAGCAGTTGCGCGCCGTGAGATCACCAAGGCACTGTCGATAAAAATGGTAAGCACCATTCGCAAGGGGTATGCCACACTTGCAGCAAAAATGGTGGAAGCCGGGCTGCTGGATGAAGCGGATCAGGCCTTTTTTCTGACGCATGCTGAAATCGGGTTACTGCTTTCGGACCATGATGAAAAATGGAAACTCAAAGCAGGCAAGCGTCGGAAAATTTTGCCTGAACTTGACAGCCTTGTCTTTGAGGAGGTCAGTTTTGGCATCCCTGAACCGATCGGGCATGAAGTGGATATTGTGATTACGGAAGGGCAATTGAAAGGGATCCCGGTCAGCAGCGGAATCGTGGAAGGGGTGGCTCGGGTCATCCATTCGCTGGATGATGCCGAACAACTCCGGGAAGGAGAAATCATGGTTGCCTCCTTCACCGATATTGGCTGGACCCCCTATTTCAGCATCATCGCCGGACTGGTCACCGAGATCGGTAGTCCGTTGTCGCATGGCGCCGTTGTTGCCCGTGAATACGGCATTCCCGCTGTGGTCTGCGCCAAAGGGGCCAAGAAATTTCTTTGTACCGGTGATCTTGTGCGGCTTGACGGAAACCGGGGTATTATTGAGAAGATTTCACAGTAGTTTATCAACCCGCAGAAATACATCCCAGTATTTTTCATTTGTCATGTTTTCCCAGTGAATCTGGTAATAACGGTATTGAAATGTCTGGATCTGGCATACGACGACCAGCACAAACACAATGGAAACGAAGCTTCTCCAGGCCAGCCTGCTGCGAATTTCCCGGAGTGAATATCCAAGGAGGATCATGAACAGCGGTATGTATTCCACGTAAGCTCTGGATGAAAAACTTCCACCATACCACCAGTTCCACCATGATGACAGCAGGTAAGTGAGCAGGAACAGGAAGGCAGACAAGGTAACGAACCCATACCTGTTCTTCCGCCATAGAAAATAACCTCCGGTCAGGGACATCAGCAGCAACGGCGTGTATAAAAAGAGTCCTTTTTTATAACTGAACAGGATGTCAATAAGGTGCGGCTGCATGAAATTGAATTTTTCGGCACCATAGGAATCCACCCAAAAATACCCTGTGGAGATTTTATAGATGACGGGTTGGATCGCCAGGATGATCATTGTTATTCCCACCGCAGGAACAAACCGCCTACTGCCCGCAAAAAACCACGATAATCCAGATTTCAGGGCACTTTTTTCCCCGGCTAAAAAAGGAAGTGAGAATAAGATGATACCGTTCAATGGTCTTATCAATAGTATCAGGGCGAGCAGGGCTGCCAGCAAATAAACTGTTCGCTCCCCCGGCTGACAAAAAAAGCGTTTGCCATGGTACAGGAACATCGTCATAAATGCAAAGGAATAAATGTGCGACATGCCCGGCTCTCCGACCGTATAGTAAAAAATATTCGTCCCGAACACTGCAGCTGCAAGAACAATGGCATTGTTCAGGTCACCAATATCATAGAGGTTTAACAGTCGCAAAAGGTAAATCAGCCCGATAAAAAGATAAAAAAGCGCAGCCACGCTCATCAGGACCGGGTATGGTTTTGAGTACCCGTCTGCATCAATATCCGCAATTTTGCAGTACACTTGCGCTATCAGGAAAAATGGCAGTTGAGCGATCGCTGTACCGCAATAATATTTATCGATGGTTTTGCCGTTTCCCTGGGACCGGTAATCGTAAAACAGGTTTTTATTGTAATATTTTTCCTTTTCGATTTTATCAAAGAATCCGAAGTTCAGATCATGATAAATAAAAACAGCCGGCAGGTAGGCATAATTTCCCTTTGCATCCGCTTCAAGGATATCCTTCCAGAAATCTTTGCTCCAGTTCAGGTTCGAACTCACCGAAATCATCACCAGCATGATGGCAACAATTACCAGCCGGGGAATTTGTTTTGCAGAAATCATAAAATCAAATCAAATTTGCCAATCGGATCAACCGTAAATTTCCAGGTATTTTTCCCGGAGTCCCGCCACATCCGCATTCAGGACATTCACAACATAATTTTCCAGTCCGCCGAATTGCGTATCAATTTCCGCCAGTGCGGCATTGAGATATTCCTCGCGCACTTCGAGCAGTGGCCTCAAAAGGTCGCCGTTCAGCCCCGATTTCTTGACTTTGCTGATGATCTTTTCGGTTGAAATAACGCAAAAATCATTGGTTGCCATGTAATCCTTCCAGATAGCTTCCATTCCCGCTCCCAGGGCAACCAGCAGTAAAACTGTCGCCATGCCGGTCCTGTCTTTACCTGCAGCACAATGATAAACCAGCGGCAGGTTTTCCGTTGTTGAAAGGATGTTCAAAAATTTACTGAAATCGGCCCGGTGAATATTGACCATGCGGATGTAATCCCCGATCAGCACAG
>JBAXDH010000156.1:0-7115 GCA_037141055.1 bacterium
TGAGGTCGGCCACGCGGGAATTGCGGATGTCGCTCACATTTTCCTTGAAGGTGGCTCCCATCACCAGCACTTTCGCGCAACTGATGTTTGTCCCGGCTTTGATCATCTGCTTCACGCATTGCTTTGCAACGTAGAAGCCCATGCTGTCGTTCACATAGCGTCCCGCATTGATGACCCTGGGATGATAGCGGTATTCTTCAGCTTTGTAAGTAAGGTAATACGGATCTACACCGATGCAATGTCCTCCGACCAGGCCCGGATAGAATTTCAGAAAATTCCATTTGGTGCCTGCCGCTTCAATGACATCGTAAATATTGATATTCATGCGGCCGAAGATGATCGAGAGCTCGTTCATGAAGGCGATGTTGATGTCGCGCTGGGCGTTCTCGATGATTTTAGCAGCTTCAGCAACTTTAATGGTCGGCGCCCTGTGAACACCTGGCTTCACGATGAGTTCATAGACTTTTGCGATCTGATCCAGTGATTCGGCATCACAACCTGACACAATTTTAATCACGTTGGTCAGCATGTGCTCCTTGTCCCCCGGATTGATGCGTTCGGGAGAGAAACCTACCTTGAAATCTTCTACAAACTTCAGTCCCGACAATTTCTCAAGGATGGGAACACAATCCTCTTCAGTGGCACCCGGATATACCGTGGATTCGTAAAGTACATAGTCTCCTTTTTTCAGCACTTTCCCGACTGTGCGCGTTGCAGCCAGCAAAGGAGAAAGGTCAGGCAGATTGTGTTTGTCAACCGGCGTTGGCACTGCAACGATGTGAAATGAACAGGATTTCAGGTCGTCGGGATTGGCCGTGATCAGGATATCGGTATCCTGGAAAGCCTCAGATGTCAATTCTCCGCTGGGATCGATGTGATTTTTCATCAGTTCCACCCGGTCGGGTTTGATGTCGAAGCCTACGACTTTGATCTTCCGAGCAAATTCAAGCGCGATGGGAAGTCCGACGTAACCCAGTCCGATTACGGAGAGGGAAGTTTGTTTTTTCAGGAGAGCGTGGTACATTGACATGGGTAAAGAGTTGATGACAGCTTACTTTTGAGCAAATAATGAATTATATCCTCCATCAAGAATATCCGTTATGATGCGAGTGATTTGAGACAAAATCCAATCGTTTGAGGGGCTTTCACCAATCCAGGCAATTTCCTTTAGTTTTTCCAATGGAAATCCTTCAAGAACTTCTGCAGCATTAATGGGATTTGCCCAAAGGTCTTTTTCGGATGCATCGTTAAAAATATTTTCCCAATCGAACTGCGTAATTTGAGCTAAAAAGATAATATCAACAACATCCTTGGGTGAGTAACGGCTCAAGGCTGAAATTTTGTTAGACAAAATATTCAGGGTTGTATCTATTCTAAAGAAAAGCTCAGTATTTATTGGTGTTCCATTCCTAAATGGGACATCATTCACAAAGTCAAGCTTTAAAATGCAATCCTTTTCATAAATAAATAAACGCGCGTACGTCTCGTCCGCTGTAGCTGTTTCAAGAGACAGTCCGGAAATCTTTAGCGCATTTACTACTGTATTGACTTGTTGTTTAAAATCCCGTGCATTGTTCACAAAGAAATCAAGATCATCGGAATAACGATGATGGAGATAAACTCGGCCAAGTGCGGTTCCACCTGTTAGATAGAAATCTACAGGTAGCTGACTCACAATTTTAAGAACTCTGTCCTGAAGCGGGTACAGCGTATTTTGATAGTAATCGTCTTGCATTCGTATAGTACGTTCGACGTTGAACCGGAAATAGCTTTTGGATTGTTGTATCGTTTAATATGCCAAGTAAGTTTTGCTTGCCCACCAGGCTGGTCAGATCGTACCATTTCAAGCTGCTGAGCGCCTTGATTAAAAGTTGTTCGTCGGAACTAAAGGCCTCCACAGGATTTTCCAGAATTTTCTTACAAAGTTCGACCCTTTTGATTGCTGGAATATCCCAGAGCATTGCCTGCACCTTTGTATTTATATCGACCTGCATTTACATTTTGTTCAAAATAGACTTTAATGGAATTCCAACTTCCACTTTACTTCTTCCACACCAACAATGCGTCCCGGTTGTCTTTGAGAAAGTTCTTTTCCTCAGTCCCGGGGAGGGCTGTGCAATTTATCTTTCGGCTGATTAGTGAAGTTGCTTTATCCGTTAAAGATAAGAGATATGCTTTATCTATCGGATCGCCGAATATGAACAACTCCAGCGTTGAATTGTCAAATCCTTTCGCGATCATGCCATTCAGGTAGGCTGATTCAATGTTTCCAAGATTGTTGATGACATTGCTGATAACAGCGTCAATCCCGGTATGTTTTCTCAGGATATTACGGATATCGGTAAACAGCGGGTGTTTCTGGTTGGCCGAGAACATTTTCTTGTTCTTGTCCTCCCAGCTGACCAGCAATCCGGCTGCCTCAAACCGGTTCAATTCGATCCTGATTGCATTGGTCGACTCCCCGAACTCTTCCTCCAACCCGCGCAAATATGATCGGGCTTCCGGGTTCAGGAAGAACCGGAGCAGCAGTTTGACACGGGTTTTGTTTGTGATTAAGGTATCGAGCAAGGCGTGATGAGGTGATAAAGTGATAAAGTGATGAAGTGATGAGGTGTTTGAGTGATGATGAGCTATTGAAGTTTTTTGTGGAGGGCAGAGATCAATCTTGAAACCAGCGAACGCAGATATATTGATTTTTCTAACAATATTGCTGGTTCTATGATATATTTTAATCGTTCAGAAATTAATAATTGTGTTTCTATTTCAGACAAGGACCCCTGGGCAATATATAGGAACTGTATAAATTCCCTGGTGTTTTTACGGGCGGCTCCTTCTGCGATATTTGATGGGATAGAAACCGCTGCTCTTCGCATCTGGCTTGTCAACCCATAAACCTCTGTTTGAGGAAAATTCTTAGTGATCTGATAAATCTCAACCACAAAATCCATCGACGCTTTCCAAACTTCTAAATCCTTATGGTTCCTCACCTCCCCCATCACTTTATCACTTTATCACCTAATCACTTTATCACTTTTTACAAGGCTCCGCCCTTTCGGTCACAGGAACCATCCTCTACAATTTCGCTATTTCACTATTTCGCTATTTCACTATTTCAATCAGCAAAGGCGAAATTGACAACGTCAGCACCTGGTTGAGATGATCAATCCGTATGATCACCCGTTTCTTATTTGACACATTTACCAGTTCCCCCATGAGGCCTTCCAAAGGGCCCCCGATCACCCTGACCTGGATTCCGGGACGAAAAGTGTCAGGCAGGCACTCAACTTCAATGTCTGACCCGGTTATGGCTTTTAGTGTATCGATCTGCCGGTCGGGGATACTGGCAGGTTTCCCGGAAAACCAGATGTACCTCACCGCTCCGGGTGTATTCAGTACATCCTGGTAGTGCATGGGATCTACCTTTACAAAACAATAAGAACGGATCATGGGTTCTTCCACCATCTTTTTCCGGTCGCTCCACTGTTTCATCACTTTTCTCAATGGCACATATGCTTCTATTCCTTTGGCAATCAGCAGTTCCATTAACCGTTTTTCAAACCGTGAACGGGTGTATACGGCATACCAGAGCAAAGGTTGTGGTTGTACGATGTCCTGACTCATATTGAGTAGCAAAGATACTCAGATTGTTTTTAAATAAGCAAGCATTTTGTTAAAAATTCATAAAAAATTATTGTTAGGGAACAAACATAACATGCTGGAAATGAGCATTGCATACCAGGCGGAAAAGGGGACAGGCGGACAATTGAGGTGTGTGACAAACGTTTGTGAAGCGCATCCACCTGCCCGCTGGTCCGCATGCCCGCTGGTCCACCAACTTTTCACAATCTATCCGCCTGTTATTCCGCACAATAGCACCTCCTCCATGGATCCCCTGCCGCATTTTTGCTAATTAATTCGATAAACCTTATCTTTGCACCCTTTGTATGAAAACCACTTGAAAATGAGTTTAAGAGCTAAAACGACAGAATTGAAGAGGCGCATGCAGGAAGCCTTCAAAGGGGGCGGAGAACAAGCCCTCGAAAAACAGAAAGCTTCTGGCAAAATGACCGCAAGGGAGCGCATCCTGGCACTACTCGATCCCAACTCTTTCCATGAATATGATCTTTTTGTAAAGCATGCCGGACAAGATTTCGACATGGATAAAAAATATTTACCCGGTGACGGTGTCATTACCGGCACCGGCTCCATCAATGCCTGGCCTGTTTGTATTTTTGCCCAGGATTTTACCGTGGCCGGTGGTTCCCTCGGGCTGATGCACGCCAAAAAGATCACAAAAATCATGGATCATGCCATGAAAATGAAGGTGCCCCTCATCGGGATCAACGACAGTGGCGGAGCCCGAATCCAGGAAGGCGTGAATTCACTGGCCGGTTATGGCGAAATATTCTACCGCAACACACAGGCTTCAGGCGTAATTCCCCAGATTTCCGTTATCCTTGGACCATGTGCTGGCGGCGCAGTGTATAGCCCGGCACTCACTGACTTTGTTTTTGTCGTCGATAAAATTTCCAAGATGTTCATTACCGGTCCCGAGGTTATCAAGACGGTACTGGGAGAAGAAATTTCCATGGAAGACCTGGGCGGTGCACGGGTACATGCCGAAATCACCGGGAATGCTCATTTTTTTGCTGAAAGCGAAATCGATTGCTTCGACCAGATCAAGCGCCTTGTCAGTTTCATCCCATGGAACAATGAGAAGAAAGCGGAAGTATTCCCTAAAAAAGCACCTAAATCACGGCAGTACAAACTGGACAGCATTTTCCCCACCAACCCCATGCAACCGTATGATGTTCGCGACGTGATCCGTGCGATTGCCGATGACAGCGATTTCCTCGAAGTGCACGAAATGTGGGCTGCAAACATTGTAATCGGTTTCGGAAGACTTGACGGACAAACGGTTGGGTTTGTTGCCAATCAGCCTATGGTACTGGCAGGTGTGCTTGACTGCGATTCAAGTGATAAAGCAGCCCGGTTTATCCGTTACTGCGATGCTTTCAACGTTCCCCTGGTAACATTGGTTGACCTGCCCGGGTACCTGCCCGGCGTCGACCAGGAGCATGCCGGGGTCATCAGGCATGGCGCCAAAGTTTTATATGCATACAGTGAAGCCAGTGTTCCCAAGATAACGGTTATCCTGCGCAAAGCATACGGCGGGGGATACATCGCCATGTGTTCGAATCACCTTCGCGCCGACTTCGTTTTTGCCTGGCCAACCGCCGAAATTGCCGTAATGGGTCCTGAAGGAGCTGCAAACATCATCTTCCGCAGTGAAATCAAGGCAAGCGACAACCCCGAGGAGACACGCAAACGCCTGATCGAAGAATACCGTCAGAAATTTGCAAACCCATATGTCGCCGCTGCATATGGATACGTTGATGCTGTAATCGAACCCAATGAAACCCGCAATTACCTCACACATTCGCTGACTCTTGCGCAGAGTAAAAAAGAAGTGACCCCGAACAAGAAGCATGGTGTACCACCATTTTAAATAGCGAAACAGTGAAATAGCGAAATGGCGAAACTTTCAGGACAGGAAGCAGTTTTTGCATTTTGAATTTGCATTTTGAATTTTGATTTAACATTGCCTTCATGGACGAAAACATAGAATTCATCGACTTCAAGTACGAAGAAATTTCATACAGGACCACCCTTACCAAGAAGTTTGCCAACCGGACGCCCTATACACCGCCCGATTCCCGAAAAGTAATGGCGTTCATCCCCGGCACCATCCTTAAAGTACTGGTAAAAGAAGGAAATAAAGTAAAAAAAGGTGATACACTCCTGGTACTCCAGGCAATGAAGATGGATAACCACCTGCTCGCATCCCGGAATGGCACCGTTAAAAAAGTCTATGTCAAACAGGGAGAGATCGTCCCCAAACACTTCCTGCTGATCGAATTAAAATAATTTTCCGCCCTTTTCTGTAATTTTTTTCAGTTTCATTCCAACCTTTTTGGTTTTTCTCTTGTCATTGGAAGAAACAACCATTATGAAATCAAAAAACGTTGATTTGAAAAAAATCGCGGATTCCCTCCGTGAACGCTGTCCGTTTATCCTGTTTGCCATGTTTACCGGGCTTGACGAAAACGGAGAATTGAATCGTAAGGAAAATCCTGAACTGTCTGTTTTCATT
This sequence comes from bacterium, assembly GCA_037141055.1. GTDB lineage: Bacteria > Bacteroidota > Bacteroidia > Bacteroidales > FEN-979 > CAIVAT01. The sequence continues at coordinate 6,155 of JBAXDH010000156.1, forward strand.
GGACCTGACACAGGCAACTGGCACGCATTGGAGCAGATCCTGCCAGTAATGTCCAAAATGATTCCCGGAGAAATGTGCGATGTTACCCTGTTAAACCGGGTTGACGCCGTTACCCGTTTCAGGGCTGCAAATGGCCAATGTCTGTTTGTTCAGGAGGGAAAGGAGCAACAATACACCAAGTTTGTAAAGCATGCCAGCCTCGATTACCGCATCATGCGGGCCCAATACAGGAGAAGGGGTATTATAGAAAACGACTGATGGACTATTCCCCTTCCGCGATTTGAACGAGGGCCTCCCCGATGGTGGCAAGGACATCCTCCCGGCCAAACTTAGTTTCTGCCGAAGTAGCAATGATGACAGGGAGTTCAGACCAGTATGCTGAAAGTGCCTTGCTGTATGATGCCAGGTTGCTGCTGAGCTGCGTTTTAGAAAGTTTGTCGGTCTTCGTAAAAAGGATCACAAAACCAACTTCATTGTCGCCCAGCCAGTTCATAAATTCGAGGTCGATTTTCTGAGGTTCGAGGCGGGAATCGATCAGTAAAAAGGTTAGCGCAAGATTTTCACGATTTTGAAGGTATGACTGTATCAGGCCTTCAAATTTTTCTTTCTGGGTTTTGGAAAGTTTTGCAAATCCATACCCGGGAAGATCGACCAGGAACCAGGAAACGGATGAGGGAGGCCGGTTGCGTGATACAGGATGTGTATCAGTTTGAACTTCCGATATCACTCTGAAATGATTCAGCAACCTGGTTTTTCCGGGAGTACCTGAAACTTTTGCCAGTCCCTTCACTCCGGCAAGCATGTTGATCAGGGAAGACTTCCCAACATTTGACCGCCCGATAAAGGCAAATTCCGGAAGGTCCTCTTTCGGGCATAGTTTTAAAGATGGACTACTGCAAACAAATTCGATCTTTTCGATTTTCACTATCTTTGCTATTTATTCCAAATATATGCAAATTAT
>JBAXDH010000157.1:0-6970 GCA_037141055.1 bacterium
CCCTGGAATCATGGGCAACATCATCTTCAATGCCGGTACCTACAAGTGCCGCTTCAGGGTTCAATAAAGGAACCGCCTGGCGCATCATGTTTGATCCCATGAGGGCACGGTTTGCATCGTCGTGCTCCAGGAATGGAATCAGTGATGCAGCGATGGATGCAATCTGGTTTGGCGCAATATCGACAAGGTCAACTTTGTTCTTCTCAATAATGGGGTAATCCGCAAGGTAACGAACCTTCACTTTCTCTTCAAGGAAATTCCCTTTATCATCCATCGGCGTTGTAGCCTGACCGATGATTTTATGTTCTTCCTCTTCCGCAGTGAGATAGGTCGGCTGTTCCTCTAAAGTCACCCTGCCATCAATAATTTTATGATACGGGGTTTCGATAAATCCAAGTTTGTCAATCTTTGCATACACGCATAGAGAAGAGATCAAACCGATGTTAGGACCTTCCGGGGTCTCAATGGTACATAAACGTCCGTAGTGGGTATAGTGAACGTCGCGGACTTCGAAACCTGCTCTCTCACGTGAAAGACCACCGGGCCCGAGAGCGGAAATACGGCGCTTGTGCGTGAGTTCCGACAATGGGTTTGTCTGGTCCATGAACTGTGAAAGCTGGTTGGTGCCAAAAAATGTATTGATAACCGATGACAATGTCTTGGCATTGATGAGGTCCATTGGGGTAAACACTTCGTTGTCGCGGACATTCATACGTTCGCGGATGGTACGTGCCATCCTGGACAATCCGACACCGAACTGATTATACAACTGCTCACCGACGGTTCTGACACGACGGTTACTCAAGTGATCAATATCATCGACTTCAGCTTTCGCATTGACAAGCTCGATCAGGTATTTTATAATTGAAATAATGTCTTCTTTCGTCAGAACCTTTGTTTCAACCGGGGTTGACAGGTTTAATTTCCTGTTGATCCTGTAACGTCCCACATCACCAAGGTCGTAACGCTTATCGGAGAAAAACAGTTTCTCGATAATGCCACGCGCTGTTTCTTCATCAGGTGGTTCTGCATTCCTTAACTGCCTGTAGATGAATTCGACAGCCTCCTTCTCGGAGTTGGCCGGGTCTTTCTGCAGGGTATTGAAAATAATGGAATAGTCGGTAGCAAGAGCTTCTTCCCTGTGAACAAGGATCGCTTTGATCCCGGCATCCAGAATCTGATCAACATGATCGTTTTCAAGGATGGTTTCCCGCTCAATAATCACCTCGGTCCGTTCAATGGAAACAACTTCACCGGTATCCTCATCGACAAAATCTTCGATCCATGCACGAACAACACGGGCTGCCAGTTTTGAACCAACAACCCTTTTCAGTGCGGCACGACTGACTTTAACTTCCTGTGCAAGTCCGAAAATTTCAAGGATATCCTTATCAGTTTCAAAACCAATGGCCCGCAACAATGTGGTAACCGGGAGCTTTTTCTTCCGGTCGATGTACGCATACATCACATTGTTGATATCCGTTGTAAATTCAATCCAGGATCCCTTGAACGGAATAATTCGTGCTGAATACAACTGTGCCCCGTTGGCATGAAAGCTTGTGCTGAAAAACACACCGGGTGAACGGTGCAATTGAGAAACAACGACCCTTTCGGCTCCGTTGATCACAAACGTACCACGCGGTGTCATATAAGGAATCATTCCAAGATAAACATCCTGGATGATTGTTTCAAAATCCTCATGTTCCGGGTCGGTACAATAAAGCTTTAACTTGGCTTTTAAGGGAACGCTATAGGTAAGGCCGCGTTCAATACATTCTTCAATAGAGTAACGCGGGGGGTCGATGAAATAATCCAGAAATTCGAGCACGAAATTATTCCGAGCATCGGAAATCGGGAAATTTTCAGCAAAAACCTTGTATAACCCTTCATTGACCCTGTTCTCGGGATTCGTCTCCAATTGGAAAAAATCCTGAAATGATTTTACCTGAATGTCAAGAAAATCAGGATACTCAGCTTTGATCTTAGTGGATCCAAAGCGAATTCTTTCGGTTTTTTTTGAAGCCAAGGCCGGTATATTTTACTCCCGCAATGCGGGAAAGTTTGAAATTAATTTTTATAAATAAACCATAGACCTCTTCACATAGGAAGAGATCTATGATTTTATTAAGGTATAAGAATCGTTCGTCTTACTTAATTTCAACCTCTGCACCAGCTTCTTTTAATTGAATCATTAAAGCGTTAGCTTCGTCTTTCGAAACACCTTCTTTAATAGCTTTCGGTGCAGCATCCACTAATTCCTTAGCTTCTTTCAAGCCAAGGCTGGTCAGTTCCTTTACTAATTTAACAACGGCTAACTTAGCCTGTCCTGCTGATTTGAGAATCACATCAAATGTGCTCTTTTCTTCAGCTTCGGGGGCTGCGGCAGCAGTAGGTGCTGCTACAGCTACAGCTGCTGCTGCTGGTTCAATACCATACTCATCCTTCAGAATCTTTGCTAATTCGTTAACCTCTTTTACTGTCAAATTAACTAACTGTTCTGCAAAAGCTTTTAAATCTGCCATTTTTATTACTGTTTGTGTTCCAGTCTGTCGGAACGGTTATTACTAAAATTATTTTCTCAATAAAATTTTGGTTACTCCGGCTTTTCCGATAAGGTCTTAACAATACCTGAAAGCGTGTTTCCTCCCGACTGTAAGGCCGAAAGAACATTCTTTGCAGGGGATTGCAGCAGACCGATCAGATCGCCAATCAATTCGAATTTCGATTTGATACTTACCAGGGCATCCAGCTGGCTGTCGCCCAAATAGATACATTCTTCCACATATGCGCCTTTCAGAATGGGCCTGGGAGCGGCTTTACGAAATTCCTTGATCAGCTTGGCAGGATCATTGGCAACCTCTGAAAACATGATAGAGGTAGGCCCGACAAGCACCGGGTAAAATTCCTCAAAGGATTTACCGGTACGTTCCATTGCCTTCTGTAACAAAGTATTTTTAACCACTCTCAGCTCGACATTCCTTTTAAAGCAAGTTCTTCTTAATCTGCTTGTCGTTGCCGCATTCAGGGTAGAAGTATCCGTCAGATAAAAGGAGTTTGCTCCTTTAAGCTGCTCTGCCAGGGAATCAATAAGCTGGGTTTTTTCGTCTTTTTTCATGATAATTTTCTCTCAGTTTTCTGTAATTAAGCGGATACCGATTTCGGATCTACCGGAACGCTCGGGCTCATGGTACTCGACATGTAAATACTTTTTACATAGGTGCCTTTTGCCGATGAGGGTTTCAGTTTAAGAATCGTGTTGATCAGTTCTTTCGCATTTTCCACAATTTTATCCCTTTCAAAGGAAACCTTTGCAACGGAAGCGTGAATAATGCCAAACTTGTCAACCTTGAAATCGATTTTACCAGCTTTTACTTCTGTAACGGCCTTTCCAACCTCCATGGTAACAGTCCCCGTTTTAGGGTTGGGCATCAGTCCCCGTGGTCCGAGGATTCGTCCGAGTGCACCAACCTTGGCCATAACACTGGGCATGGTTATAATCACATCTACATCCGTCCAGCCGCCTTTGATTTTTTCAACATAATCATCCAACCCTACAAAATCGGCGCCAGCCTGCAAGGCCTCTTCCTCCTTATCGGGAGTACAGAGGACAAGCACGCGAATGGTTTTACCTGTACCGTGAGGAAGCGTCACGATGCCACGCACCATTTGGTTTGCTTTACGGGGGTCAACCCCCAGACGAACATCAATATCGACGGATGAGTCAAATTTGGTATTGCTGATCTCCTTTACAAGCGCAGCAGCATCCGCCAACGAATAAACGGTATTCTTGTCTATTTTCGACAAGGCAACCTTCCTCTTTTTTGTCAGCTTTATCATTGTTTATTGAATTTAATGTTGTTAACGAGGTCTCTTTAACAACTGGTTAATTGCATGTTATTTTTTGAAGGGAGCGGCGCCTGTTACCGTGATACCCATGCTGCGTGCTGTACCGGCTACCATTTTGGTAGCAGATTCCAGTGTGAATGCGTTCAGGTCAGGCATTTTATCTTCCGCAATCTTCTGAACCTGTTCCCAGGAGACAGAAGCTACCTTGTTCCGATTTGGCTCAGGAGATCCTTTTTGCAATTTCGAAACCTCCATCAATTGTACAGCAACAGGAGGAGTCTTAACAACAAAGTCAAATGATTTGTCCCTGTAAACCGTAATAATCACCGGGATAATTTTCCCGGCTTTATCCTGTGTACGGGCATTGAATTGTTTGCAAAATTCCATGATATTCACGCCCTTGGCACCCAATGCAGGTCCTATCGGGGGTGAGGGGTTTGCAGCCGCTCCCTTTATCTGTAACTTGATAATTCCACTTACTTCTTTTGCCATTTTACTATTTGATTGGGGGTGGAGTCGCACCATGGCGCGACTCTCCTAATAAATACTACTCTTTCTGTACTTGCATGAAACTCAATTCCAGTGGGGTCTTTCTTCCGAAAATCTTGACCATCACCTTCAATTTTTTCTTTTCTTCATTGATCTCTTCAATAACCCCGCTGAAACTGTTGAACGGACCGTCGATAACGGTTACCGTTTCTCCAACGATAAATGGGATATTCACCTCTTCGCCCTGCTCGGATAATTCATCGAATTTTCCCAGGATGCGTTTTACTTCAGAAGGGCGCAGCGGGTGAGCTTCTCCCTTTGCACCCAAAAATCCCAGCACCCCCGGGATGTTCCTGATAATATGAGGAACTTCGCCCACAAGTGTTGCTTCAATCAAAACATAACCAGGGAAATAGTTGCGTTCCTTGCTGACCTTTTTTCCGTTCCTGATCAGGTACACTTTTTCCGTTGGAATCAGCACCTGCGAAACATACTCCTCGAGATGATGGTTTACAATCTCGCTTTCGAGATATTGCTTCACCTTCTTCTCATTCCCGGAGATAGCCCGAACAACGTACCATTTTTTGGTTACTTCACTCATGCTGATAATGAGATTGATACTAGTTTTTTTGCTTTAACTTAGATTTATAAACCCGTAAGGATTTAAAAAAGTTTATAGAATTGGATCAGGACGTTTCGAAAAACTTCATCCATCGCAAAGACTATAATGGCGATGATCAGTGATGCAACAGATACCACGATTGCACTGCCCTGCAGTTCCGACCAGGTAGGCCAGGACACCTTGTGCATAAGCTCATCGTAGCTTTCCTGTATATAAGTGACAACTTTGTTAGCCATTTATCCAATGTTTTGCACGGGTGGTAGGAATCGAACCCACAGCCTACGGTTTTGGAGACCGCCACTCTACCAGTTGAGCTACACCCGTGTGTAATTAAACTTTATTTTTACGATTCCGTGAACTGGCGAACCGGTTATACACCATTTCGCCATTTCACGGTTTCGCCTTATTTTATTAGTCAAGAATTTCAGTAACCTGACCGGCACCTACAGTACGGCCACCTTCGCGGATCGCAAAGCGAAGTCCTTTGCTCATTGCGATTTCAGAAATCAGGTCAACATGGATGGTGATGTTATCACCAGGCATACACATTTCAACACCTTCCGGCAGATGGATTTCACCGGTAACATCGGTGGTACGGAAGTAGAACTGCGGGCGATACTTGTTGTGAAACGGAGTATGGCGGCCACCTTCCTGTGTCTTCAGTACATAAATCTCAGCCTTGAATTTTTTGTGAGGTGTGATGGAACCCGGCTTTGCAATAACCATACCACGACGGATGGAATCTTTGTCAATGCCACGGAGCAGCATACCTGCATTGTCGCCGGCTTCCCCCCTGTCGAGGATCTTACGGAACATTTCAACACCGGTAACGACTGACTTCAGTTTTTCCGCACCCATTCCAATGATTTCAACAGGATCGCCTGTATTGATGACACCGGTCTCAATTCTTCCGGTAGCAACAGTTCCGCGGCCAGTGATTGAAAATACATCTTCAACCGGCATAAGGAAAGGTTTGTCAACATCGCGCATAGGCAGTGGGATGTAGGTGTCAACCGCATCCATCAGTTCCATGATTTTTTCAACCCATTTGGGTTCTTTGTTCAACCCGCCCAAAGCAGAACCCTGGATAACCGGGGTATTGGCACCGTCGAAACCGTAGAAGGTCAGAAGGTCGCGGATTTCCATCTCAACGATCTCAAGAATTTCAGGATCATCAACACTGTCGCACTTGTTCATGAACACAACAAGTTTGGGTACACCAACCTGACGTGCGAGCAGGATATGTTCGCGGGTCTGGGGCATCGGACCATCCGTAGCAGCAACAACAATGATTGCGCCGTCCATCTGGGCAGCACCGGTAACCATGTTCTTGATATAGTCAGCGTGACCGGGACAGTCAACGTGAGCATAGTGACGAAGAGCTGTCGAATACTCGATGTGAGCGGTGTTAATCGTGATTCCACGTGCTTTTTCTTCCGGTGCATTGTCGATTGAGTCAAACGACCTGAACTCGGATAAACCTTTATCTGCCAAAACTAAAGTGATGGCAGCCGTTAACGTGGTTTTGCCATGATCAATGTGGCCGATAGTACCAACATTGACATGCGGTTTGGAGCGTGAAAATTTTTCTTTAGCCATTTTATTAAAGTTTAATTACAAGTTTAATTACAATTTATTGTTTACTGTTTCCAATCTCTTCTAAACCGTGGTGACGCGCTGAAGCGCGTCATTATCCAAAATCTGTGAGCCTTTGAGCAGAATTGAACTGCTGACCCCTTCCTTACCAAGGAAGTGCTCTACCCCTGAGCTACAAAGGCAAATTCGTTTATTGGAGCGGAAGACGGGGCTCGAACCCGCCACCTGAAGCTTGGAAGGCTTCCGCTCTACCAAATGAGCTACTTCCGCAAAAACCGGCAAGTTTGCAAGTTGAAAAGTGGCAATTATTGTACAACTTACCAACTTACCAACTTATAAACCCGCCATTTAATCAGTTCACGACCCTTTTGTGGGGGGAGGAGGATTCGAACCTCCGAAGGCTGCGCCAACAGATTT
>JBAXDH010000158.1:0-6893 GCA_037141055.1 bacterium
ATAATTTTTATAGTAGATTCCCCTGTTAAGGTAAGCTGCGCTGCTGGTCGGGTATTTTACAATCACATCTGAAAAAAGCGTGTCGTCATTTTCCCACACCTTTACGCGGGCATGAGCAAGGTATGAAAAAACAAAAAAGACTGCTGCAAGAACCGTGAATGAATATTTCACATGTTTATTACCCGGATTGCCGGCAGCAGAAAACCGCTCAATTAACTTACCGGCAATAAAAAAGATCCCTACAAAGGGCATGTAGGAGTACCGGTCGGCCATTGTTGCACCTCCCACAGGAATAATCTGAAGAACAAGGACGATGGTTATGATGAAAAACAGGAATCCGAAAATAACATCTTTGCCCCACCTTCGGGAATACCACATGAAGAACAGTAACCCTCCGGCAAATGCTACAGACAGGTAATAGATAACCGGGAGCGACCCGGATAATTCAAACTGGTAGGGATAAATTGCAGACAGCCGCAAAGGCACGAAAGCATGAAACAGATAACTGACAAAGGAGAAGCAGACGATGGAAAGATGTTCTGCCACAGACATGTCGGGGGCCCAGTCCTGCATTACGCCGGTGCTCTTCTGCGACCATACGGCAACAACTCCGAACAGTAACGATACGGCGAAGAAAGGGATCTTCTCCAGGATCATGCCCCGGCTGAATTTGCGGCTGCCATAATAATCGACCAGGAACATGATCAGTGGCAGCACGACTGCGGCCGATTTGCTCATGCATGACAGTAAAAAAAAGAGAGCCGAATAAACAAGATGTATGATTTTCTTTGACTTAAGATAACCGGCATACATGATGAGTGACAGCAGGAAGAAAAATGAGTAAAGAACATCTTTCCGTTCGGAGACCCATGCCACCGACTCAACATGCATCGGGTGAACGGCAAAAAATCCGGCAGTGATCAGCGCAACAACGGCACTGGCCGGCGAAATTCTCCGGATGAATACAAAAACCAGGCACGTGTTGAGGATATGAAACAGGATGTTCGTAAAATGGAAAGCGGCAGCCTGCCCTGCCCCTATTTTATAGTCGGCAGCATAGGAAAGGATGGTAACCGGCTGATAGTTGCCAACGTAAAATTCCGAAAAAAACAGTTTGATGTTTTTCCATGCCAAACCTGTTATGTGGCTGTTGTCTTTCACATAACCATTGTCATCCCAATAATTAAGAAAGCCAAAATCAACTGCCTTGTAATAAATAATGACCGTAGTAATGACAATGAGCGCCAGGACAAGCCACACCCATGTGCTATCTCCATTCCCGGCTGCTTCCCTGGTTGTTTTTTTCTGCTGTCCGCGGATGTTCGTTTTGCTGAAATTCCTGCCCGCTACATTCATAGGTTAAAATTCAATTGCTGAAATCTGCACTGGCTTCCCAGTCAGTAAAACTATAGAAAAATCCTAAAAATCTGCAAAAAAATCATTTTTGATACGAATCAAGGTTTGATTTTTCAAACCCGAAGGGTTGACATTTCTATAGAATCAGACGATGCATTGTATAATAAACCACGAAGTGGTGACATTATAATGCCATGCCAAATAATATTTGCATGATCAACGATCGCTCAGAATAATTTCCTTAACTTTACATTGATTTTCAGTTAGATTGGTTGGAGGACCTCATGAAACTGATTAAAACGCTCTTTTGTCTGTACCTGTTCCTGCTGACAGGCATCCTCGCTCCTGCCCCTTCTTTCGGGCAGGGAAGCCGAGCCCGGGCTGTTGCCGACACCATCGACCTTGTTCCCGCCCTTCCCCGAACCTTTGACCTTCTTGCCAATGACACTATTCTGGCAAACGACACCTTAAAAAGCGTAACCATCGTCCTAAGTGACATTTCCTGGGTCAAAATCCACGGATCCACCTGGACTTTCAAATTCTCCACAGCTTACCTGAAAGGATCGCGTCAGGTAACGGGCAGCTACACACTCCACACCATGTCGGGGGATTCCAGTCGGGCCCCGATCCTGGTCAGGGTGCATGAAGATGGCTATGGATACCTCGACATCAACAATGTCCGCGCAAAGTTCAATGCTTTCGGGAGCCATTTTTTTGGTAAAACAACAGGACAGTTTGAGGTACCGAAGGGCAGCGGAAAAACTTCGGTATTCGCGAACGGGCTGTGGATCGGCGGAAAGGATGCACAGAATCAGCTCCATTTCGCAGGCACTAAATACGGCGATGGTAACACGAACTATTCCTGGTCCAGGTTCGATTTCTTCGCAGGTCCTGTCATGAACTCATCTGCTTACTCCCTTCACCAGGATACCTTGTGGAATCATGTCTGGAAACTGAAAAGAACCGATATTGATTACCACAGGGCCCATTGCTGGGATGCCGGGTACCAGCCCATCAGGGACATCCTCACCTGGCCTGGCAACGGGGATACTATCGTCGGACAGGCATGGAGACTGGCACCCTTTTGCGACCGCAATGGCGACGGTAAATATAATCCCTTCGACGGAGATTACCCGGAGATCCGCGGCGATCAGGCGCTGTGGTTCATTTTCAATGACGACCGGGCTTATCATGCTGAATCGCTGGGAGCAAAACTGAGGATCGAGGTCCATGGAATGGCCTATGCCTTCGACATGCCGGGCGACACTGCATTCAAAAATACGGTATTCCTTAACTATCGCATCTTCAACCGGTCGCAGAATACGTATGACAGCACGCTGATAGGAATTTTTACCGACATCGATCTGGGGTATTACGCCGACGATTACACCGGCTGCGACGTCGAACGCGGCATGTATTTCTGCTACAATGGCAAGCCCATCGACGGCACCGGCCAAACCTATGCCTACGGCGCGAACCCTCCGGCCCAATCGGTCACCCTGCTTGGCGGGCCGCTGATGGATGCCGACGGCATCGACAACCCAAGATACGATAACACCGGCGCCCAGTTCTGCGATTTCAGCGTGAACGGTCTGAATTTCGGTGATTCGATGGTTGACAATGAGCGCCTGGGGCTGCAGGGATTCATGGTTCCGTTATCCGATCTCATTGTTCCCATATTACTGGACCCCGGATATTGTGAAGATTATTACCGCGTAATGTCCGGGAGGTTCATATACTACGGGACTCACCTGGTTTACGGTGGCTACGGGCATCCACAGTACGGGGGCTACGGGCCCGAATGCAACTTCATGTTCCCCGGTGATTCGGACACCCTGAACTGGGGTGCAGGTTGCCAGCCTCCAAACGGACCGGTCAACTGGACCCAGGAGACCGCCAATCTCAATCCATACGATTACAAAGGGACAGGTGTTACCGGGCCGGTTACTTTTAAGCCGGGTGACATGCAGGAACTGGATATCGCCTTCTCCTGGGCCAGGGATTACGTCAATCCCGATCCTCATGCTTCTCTTGATAAACTCCGCCTTGTTACAGATCATCTCCGGAAATCGTTTGAAACCAACATCCTGCCCAACGGAGGGCCATTCTACGGGATTGGCGGCGAGCGGCCTTCCGGTGGCACCTCGTTAAAGATTTACCCCAATCCGGCATCCGATTATGTGATGCTTGATTTCGGCCCGGGAACGGTGCCGGAAAATCCTATGATCGAACTCATGACCAGCCAGGGAACCTGTGCGAAGCGCATCATCCTTTGTAGCCGGAGCCGGACGGCCCGGATCGGGTTATCCGGTTTGCCTGCTGGTTGCTATTTCCTCAGGGTCTCTTCTGAGGAATTGGTCGTGGTGAAGCAGCTGGTAATTTTGCATTAGATACCGTTTGACCAGTCTTTGCGGGAGCAACCCGGCCAGGTTCTGAATCAAAAGGCCCGTATCGCGCGCACGTAGCATTCATTTCCTTTCAGGGAGTAAAACTGGTCGCCCGTGTTAAACCATTGGAGCCAGGCCAGCATTCCTTCAGGTGCCTCCGATTTGTATTCTGTGGAAGACCAGTATGCGGTGACGGAGAAACCACCAATCGTCTCCCGGTGGACAAACATTTCATTCAACTCATCTTTCGATGGCAAAAACCAGTCAGAATATCCATTCAGCAAAAGTTCATCACAAACACGGGCTGCTGATTGGGCAGCACTGCACTTTTGGATCATGGCATTGGTATTGGCCTGTCCGGAACCGATTTTTGCCAAAGTGCCCGGAACCGGCACTCCCTCGCAACCCCATCCTTCATTGGCAGTCAGGTCGTTGTTCGCTGATATCAGCCCATGTTCACCCGTACTGTCAACATAGAAAATTGTCCCTCCGCCATACATGGCCCCGGTATAATACGTATTGTCAAATGTAACCTCATTGCCATAAGATGTTCCGGCAACCGTCGTTGTATAAGCCCTGGCATAAGCTGACATACTCCCCTGCCCCACCGCTTTCGGAAGTTTTATGGGCTTCCGTTGTTGGAGAGGGTAAAATACTCCAGCACACCCCTTTTTGAATGATTACGGCCCCGTTGTCAGTGCAACTGCCTCCGCATCGGACGGAATTGGCAGTGATGCTTGCTGCTTCATTCGTTTTTACCGTTGGGATATGGGCGACGGGTTCAGATTGTTCCTTTTTGCATCCGGCAACAAGAATCATCAGAACGCATATGAAAACAAACCCGGGCAGCCATTGTTTTCCTTGATAATTCATAACTCTCAGAATATTTCCGCCTGACTATTATTGTTAAAAAACGCCTTTATCTTGGCCTTGCTTCACTTCCTGCTAATATCCCACCGTCAATTGTCAATTCAATTCCCGTCACATATTTACTCTCATCACTTGCCAGGTATAATGCTCCAAAAGCAACATCCACTGGCTCACCAAAATGTCCCATCGGAATCCCGCGCTCTATTTCCTTTATTTTTTTCATTCGTTGTTCCCCTTCTCCAAGCATCGCATCCCACATAGGCGTCATAATTGCAGCAGGGTGGATGCTGCTGCACCTGATTTTATATCCCTTTTCTGCACAATACAAAGCAACACTCTTTGTGTGATTTCTAACCGCTGCTTTACTTGCAGCATATGCAACAGCACCAGGTATGCCTACAATTCCACTTCTTGAAGATATATTTACAATACTGCCTCCGTTATCTTTCATAAGCCGGATCGCATATTTACAACCAAACATCACACCCGTTGAGTTTACCCTGTGAACTTCGTCCCATGATTTCAGATCGGCGTGTTCCGCATCAAAAGGTCCTGTGGTTTCAAGCAATCCTGTTATTCCTGCATTATTTACCAGGATGTCAAGCCTGCCGAATTTCTCTTGTATTAAGTCAACTGTTGAAATCCAGTTATTTTCGTCTTTAACATCTAAATGCAAGTATTCTGTGTTGTTTCCAAGTTTATTTTTCAGGTTCTGCCCCTCCTGATCTCTTATGTCTGAGATAATTACAATTGCTCCTTCTCTATGAAATAGTTCGGCTGTTGCCTCTCCTATTCCCCTTGCAGAGCCTGTTATTAATGCTATTTTATTTTTTAGTCTCATACTTTGTACTCCCGTTTGTTTTGAATGCTATAAAATCGTTTGATTGATCACTTTTATACCAGTGAGTGAAAGGAGAAAATCGAATAGTGAAAATACGACCCATCTGGGGGTTGAATTTTTCCCTTTCCCCTTTTCATATTTTACTTACTGGTGTAAAAGTGATCAATCCATAAAATTAAATCAAAATTCCAATCCGCCAAACAAGTGCATGGAATTAATTTATCATTACCTGACATTGAAAAAACGCTCAGCCTGACCAGCTTTAGCCGGAGTAGACTGACCACCCTTTGGAGATTGATCACTGGAATAAAGGTGATCAATCAAAATAAATTTTAAGGAAACTTAGGAAAACAACGATTATGTTGTACATTTATACGTTGGGCCAAAGTTGGGGAAAAATCCAGCCAATAATTCAATCCGGCCAGCTTTTGCCTTTTCAAAGTGCATTCATTTTTTTAACACTAAAACATTCAACCTATGAAAAAAATCATTTTGCCCCTTATTTCCGTTGTCATCGTTGCAATGGCTTTGACATCATGTACAAACAACAAACCGGCATCATTATCCGATGCAGACAAGGCTGAAATTACAAAATCAGCTACAGAGATCAACCAGGCATTTAACAGCACGAAGGATTACAAAGCCTATGTAAATGCATATTATACAGAAGATGCCATGATTTTATACCCGAACACCGATGCCGTTAAAGGCCGTGAGGCAATACTGGCAGCATTTTCCACTTTAGGCACCGACATCAATGTCACACCGACCATTCTGGACATCAGTGGCAAGGATGACCTCGCCTATGTTGTTGGCACGGTTAAAATGGAAACAAATGCCAAGGTTGAACTTGACCATGGAAAATACATTGAAATTTGGAAAAAGCAGGCAGATGGCAAGTGGAAGGTAGTCTACGATATTTTCAATTCAAGTGTTCCTTTGGTTGCTGAGACAGCAAAGAAACAGTAAATTCATTGATCACTTTTCTAGTAGTGAGTGAAAAGAGAAATGCGGAGCGGCACAAACTGTTCACTTTTATCTTTTACTTTTTCATCGGTAATTTTTCAGTGGCATCTGTTCGCCGGGTAGTGAACAAAGATAAACGAACAGCGGTAAGTGTAGTCAGACCCTTTCCCAGACCTGGAAACAGTACCTTCAAATCCATTAGTATTAAATCCAGGGTATTTTTTCCCAGTTGGTTATCAGGTCTGAAGTTAATCATTGTGTTGCAAAAGGAATTATTTTCCATTCAAAAGTAATGAACTCAAGTTTCGGGGTTGAATTTCAAGTGTGATTTATCTATATTCATGAGGCCTTCCGAAGGTATTTCTCTTCCATTTCTTTTTCAAAAATATCAATTATCGATTTACTCAAAATATTTTCATCAAGCATGATCCGAATAAAATCTACCGGGTTTATTTCAAGTCTGCATAGTATTG
>JBAXDH010000159.1:0-6886 GCA_037141055.1 bacterium
CCGGTCTTGTAAATGTAGAAGATCGGGGCGGTTCCGTTCACGATGGCCCATAACGTCGGGTCAGTAACTGATGTTACGCCCTTGGCTGCCCAGTAATTAAACCAGGTTGTCAGCCATGCCGGTGATTTGCCTGTTAAATTCAGTTTGAACTCGTTCAGGAAACCGCTTGCGATATCAGGCGCAACATTCAGGTTGAGTATGTCGAGGTAATACCATGCGGTTGCAGGATCCAGGCACATGGCATAGCTCAACGGGGCGATCTTGGTCATTGGAGACCAGGAGCCTGTTGTCTTATACTGCATGTCGCCATTGGTGACAGCCGGCGTTGGGGTCACGGTAACCGTACGTGTAACCTGAACTGCATTGTTATCGCAGCCATCCTTGACATTGTATGTCACGGTATAGGTTGCCGGAACAGCTACATTGATAGGGTTTACACATACGATATTCGCAGTAATGTTTCCAGAGCAGTTATCGGATGCGGTAGCTCCATTATCGGTATAGGTAGAATTCTGACAAATCTCAACCGATGAAGAACCCGTTAGTGTAATAACGGGAATCGTCGCATCGCCGCCGTGATAGTTTAGCGTTGGAGAAGGCACCTTGATATTGCCGCAGGCGTCTTTTACCTCGTAAACGTATTTAACATCCCAGTTGCAGTTGTTTCCTGTTTCAACCCTTGATTTTGTAGCTGTAACAGTTCCGCCGCAGTTGTCGGTGAACAACGCAGCTATTGCCTCGGGAGACGGACCTTCCGGTGCAGCACCCAGGCAACCATTAATTGCGAGGGCACATGAAGCAACACCATAAATGAGCACATTGTTGTCACTGCCCTTATCCCAATAACCCGGAGGAACAGCATCGATGGCATAAATATCCCTGTTGGAGCCATTTGGTGCATAATCCAGGAATAATCCGTTCCAGGCACTCCATGGAGGAGTACTTCCCAGGCTTGTCTCATAATTTGAGAAGTGGTTATACCATCGTTTAGCGACATCTTCTGGTGTACTGCCGGTATATTTATGGTCGCAATTCACCCCATAAGTAATCAACTGACCTGCCGGAACCGTCCAGTTCAGGTTGTCGAAAGTCACTTTCCATATCCGGCGGAATGATCCGCTGCTTCCCTGGTATGATTGACCGTTGTAATACGTAACTTCAACTGCGGTGATTACAGTACCATCGGTGGTAGTAACGGTATTTCCTGCACCGAAGCTCCCTGTTGAAATGGTTTTCATGGCGACAGTACCCTGAACATTGCTATAACTGTAGGGGGATGTCCATGGATCCTTGGGTGCATTGGCAGCATAAAGTGAAATACCATTAAAGTAATCCAGCAGATCAAAGTTCGGATCAGTAACATCACCGGCGGTGCCCCAGACAACAACTTTATTGATTGTCCAGAAACCATCGGGCGAAGGTCCCAATTTGAAATCATCACCATAATATTCTGTGGAAAGAGCGCCATCTGCCCAGGTCACATTGCTACGGTTGGCGCCGGCGGCATTATTGACATTTGCAAGCGGCATGTCTCTCCTGAAAATAGGAGCCGTCCACTCTGGCGCCGTATTGTCATCGATGGTGTAAACATAATCCCAGGTCGAACTCAAACCTGCGCAGTCAGTATAGGTATAAGTGTAAGTTCTGGTTCCATTACATACCAGCGGGACAGGGTTATCAACCGTGGAAGTCAACACGCCAGTGAGAGGTGCTCCACATACATCCGTGACCGTCGTTGGTGCTCCAGGAACAACTGCTGCGGCAGCACATTCTACTGTGCTACTTCCTGCAACAGGAACAATGGGCGGTGTAACATGATCAATGGTATAAGTATAAACCCAATCGGTCGACAAGCCTGCACAATCCTTGTATGTATAGGTGTAGGTTTTAGTACCTTCACAGACCTGGTATGCCAGATCATCCCAATAGATGTCGTAGGTGACACCCTGGGTGCCTGACGGATCGTAGTTATGTCCTTGCAGAATCAAACTTTTAATCCTAACTGATTTTGCAGGAGCCAGGCCCACAGTAGTATAGGATAGATTACCGGCCGATAACTTAAATTCACCTGTAGGCATCATTTCAACTTTCAATGTTACCCAACTGCCATAAGAAAATCCTGCCGGCAATCCCATGTTAACCCATACACCGTTATCATAAGCCTGGAAACGAGGGCCGGTAAGATCGCTGGCAAATTCTACGATCGGATAACCGGAAACCAAACCGTTCTTATCCACTGCAACTCCCCAGAATCCTCCCATACGTTTGTTGGTATTCTGCCATTCGGCTGGGACGTAGAGTTTAATTTCCATGGAACTGGTATTGGCCATCAATTCATAGCCACGTCCTTGAGTAGCGTAGAAACTGGGAAATCCCTGGTAATTTACCGCATTAATTGAATGCTTCAGCCTGGAATCACCGTTAAAAATGGCAGTTTCAAAAGCGTATGGAGCATATCGATCGGTATACCATATACCAGGTATTGCTGTAGGGCCGGTTACTACCGGTTCAATAAACCCATTCACATACAGTGAACCGCTGCCGCCAACGACAGGACCGCTTGGGGTGATTGCTGTGCCGCAAACATCCACAACACCAGTTGGTGCTGCAGGAGGGGTGGCCGAAGATTCACACTCTACTGTTACAGCAGCAGGTGACGCCGGCACCACGGGGGCAGTTGTATGGACAACGGTACAGGTATAAACCCAATTGCTCGACAAACCCTGGCAATCGGTGTAGGTATACGTATAGGTTCTAGTACCTGCACATGTCAAAGGGCTCGGATTATCAACCGTTGATGCAAGCACGGGAGTGATGTTGGTGCCGCACTGATCAGTCACAACCGGAACTGCAGACATATAGGTTTTGAAAACGCAATCAAAATTCGGGTATGAAACCGGCGTGGGGGGAGGGGGAGTAATGTCCCAAAGCACTCCGCCTCCGGCATAAGGATTGCTGGCATCGCTCAGTGCGAGTTGAATAGTATTTGTTGCATAGCCAGTTAACCAGAAAGTGTATTTTGTTCCGGCTGTAAGGGTTGGCAACATAGTTGCATCAAGCGTCAGCGTGACCCATCCGGAGCCGCCTCCTGGAAGGGTATAACCTGACTTGGTATACAATTGTGTACCTGTAATGCCATCTCCCGCAAAAACTTTCAGGGTAAAGGAAGGAACAGCCTCATAGTGATACAACTGCAGATCAATTTTTATAAGTTTTCCACTGATCGCAGGTGTAAATGATTGTCCAGATGCAATTGTGTTTTCATCATACCAATTGCCGAAAATCAGCTGTTGCTGGTCTACCGACTCTATTCCCGGAACCGCGTCTGTCACACAAGCCACCGTACCTGATCCGGGCCCGGGTACAACCGGAGGAGTATTATGATTGATAGTAATGATCTGATTGCATGTTGTTACATTACCAACACCATCTGTCACTGTCCAGGTGCGTGTTACCGTGATCGGGCATGTTCCTGACGAAACATCCTTGTATGCATAGTACGTAACGGCGCAGTTATCCGTAGCCACACCGCCGGCGGCTGTGAAAACTGAAGCATCCACCACGGTAAGGTCGGCTTTATATACCGGACCTGTGATTACCGTAGTCGCACAACCTGCGATCGTGTAAGCCGGAGGACAGGTTGTAATGTTCGGCGCTTGTGCATCGGTCACCACCAGTGTGATGTCGGTAATTGACTGGGTGCAAAGGTTTCCGTCGGTCACAACCACGCTGTATTTACCAGCTTTCAAACCAGAAGGATCCTGAACGATTTCCTGACCGACCGGAAGTACTCCGCCTTCGCTGGCTGTCCATGCGTAGGATAATGAAGTAACACCGCCTGTAACAGAAAGGTCAATGCTGCCGGTTGACCCGTCAAAACAGGCAACGTCAACGTGGGTTTCGCCGAGCGACATAGTGACACACTCGATATCAGTACCGGTTGGGGTAAAGCATGGTGCGGAAGAACTGGAACCACCTCCGTTGAGGAAAGGTTTCCAATCTACAAGACCATATACCAATGGAGGTATCGGCCCTGTGGTTCCCCACCAGTTGCCTTCAGCATTCACTAGTACACCAGTTTTATTGAAAACGCCAAAATCCATCACGGTAAAACTGTTGTCGGTAATTACGACACTGCCGGCACCGGCATTGTCTTCTACCATTACACCCACTGCATCAGGTGCGTCAGGTAATACCTTGTAGTCAAAAAGATTCCTGATGTTGTTGTTTGTAACAGCGGCACCCGGAGTTTCGCCTTCGAGTCCGATTCCATGGGCCCAGAAGCCGTCCAGGTAGGAAATATCATTGCAATGCACTACCGGGTCAATTGCCATTCCAATGGCTGCGCCGGCTCCGACATTGATATGTACGCCATACGCACCCTTACCACCTTCCAGCCATGCATTTTTGCATGCGGTGATATGATCGATGGTGTTATAGCTTATTGTTAAACCCGACACGTCGAAAGCTGCATTTGAAAATCCGGCACCGATCCCGACACCGCTTCCGTTGTTCGCTTTTGCTTCCAATCCGGGCAGTGATGTGTTTTCACCGCCACGGATGTTGTTCACGCAGTTATAGACAATGCTAACATTGGAAATGTTTGCCGCGCTGCCCATTTCAATGGCTACGCCATAGGCTGCGCCTGTTCCGGTTACATTATTTCCAACATCGGTAATAATGTTGTACTGGATGTCTGTGTTGTTTCTGCCTTTGGCGTAAATTCCGAACATGCCAAGTGGGTTTTTGATGGTGAATCCATCGATGGTAACCCCGTCGGAAGCTATTGTAACAGCGGCGCTTGCTGTTCCGTTGATCACGCTTTCGTTTTCACGGCCATTGGCACATAACACTCCATAGTTGGCACCATGGATGATAACAGACTTGTCGACAATAACGTTTTCCGTGTAGTTACCTGGAAGTGCAAGTAAAGTCTGTGTTGCGGTTGTAGACGCGGCATTTATTGCATCCTGGATGGTACAGTATTCCAGTCCGGTGTTTGTGTTTTTAACAGGCCTTGCCGGAGTTGTCCAGGATGGATCGAAGACATCGAAGAAGCTGTTGTATACCGGGGGTGGATAGCCGGGTCCTGCAATTTCGTTCGCGCCTTCCGTGGTGCTCCACACAAACCCTGGCGATGATCCGGCTGCTGATGGAAGTAATTTAAAATGCAGTGTGCATAAAACCTCATCCGGATCAAAATTAACCCCAAGGTTGCCACTAGTCCAACTCAATATAAATTTTCCTTGTATGGTAGTAGTTACAACGGCTGATGAAATTTTAGCATTCAAGGTAACACCTGCAGGCAGGTATTCAAAAACCAGAGGATTAAAGTTCAGGTACAATGAAATTGCGCCGACATTGGTGAAATTCTTAGCAGTTAAATTTACATCAAAATTACCACACGAGGATAATTGTGCAGGTGCTTGAACGGTAACGGTCGCCAAACCTCCAACGCATGCACCGCCATTCGAAACGCTGTAGGGAATATATGTGACAGGACCCGTAAAGGTCGGTGCCTGGTAAACAAGAGGAGTTCCTTCACTTGCCCACCAGTTGCAGGTAGCATCAACCGTGGTCGTCAGGTCGCCCTGGAATAGGATTGCATAGGCATCCGCTCGCACGCCGCCATTATAAAAAGCGTTGTTATGAACATGGATAGTCGAGCCGTCTATTTTAGGTTCAGAAGGACTGTTTGGACCGCGCAAACGGATACCAAAGACTGGACTTACACCATTTTGGTTATAATGTATTTCATTGTTGGTAATGGCTACATTGGAAGATACGGCGGTACCATATTCACCACCCCAAAGTTGAATAGCTGCTGCATTATAGCCAGCGAGCCCGTAATGGGTTTCGAATTTATTTCCGGAAATAGAACCGTTAAGTATACCACATTGGATTGCAGTGTAAAGAATACCGTGAAACCAGTTGTTGGTAATCTGGATATTTCCTGCCTGGCCAATATTTATGTTATTATAATTAGCTCCATTTTCTCCGTCAAATTCATTGTGATCAATAACCCCGCCAATTAAGGGAGTTGAGGCCCAAAATATCGCATCATTATTTGACTGGAATTTATTGTATTGGAAGACCAAGTTATCATAAGGTCCGCCACCAGCGTAAAAAGTATGGTCTCCTTTGTCTTTAAACAGATTAAACTCAAAAACACAACCCGTATGACTACCCCCACCAAATTGAATAATTCCAGTAGTTGTTCCGTAGATCGTACTTTCAACAATGCAATTCTTTAAAACAAAATTATTTGCATTGGCATACGTATCGATGATCCGCGTTCCAGCTTTCAGGAATTTAAAACCATCAATCTGAATGTTATCCGCAGCCGGTACCAAATTGTTAAGGATGGTTTCAGGATACCTCGGGTTTACTGTTTCTGTCGGGTGAGTCCCCACAGCAGGATGTCTTCCTGCATTTGAACCAAACATCTTGCAGGATTTACTTACTGTTAGGTATTCACTGTAAGTTCCCGCAGTCACAAAAATCTTTCCTCCGGCAACCACCCTTGTCAGAGAAGGTGCAATAGCTGGATACGGGTGAAATCTTCCACCCAGATCAGTCGTGTAAGAAGTGCTGTTATCAACATAAACCACTGAAAGAACAGCAGGACTGACCCGTTGATCTTCAATAACAGCGTCGTTGTTCGCGTTGGCTATAGCCACAATATCCGTATGATATATTGCCGGACATGTCCCTAATATCGCAATGTCATAAACATTGGCCTGTGCACCGGTTCCCCAGGTATTGCCGGTGAATGTCACGTTTCCGCCTTCAAGCACCCATCCTTTGGTACCATAGGTATTGTTGTTGGATATAGTTCCGGTAGTAGTCCCGGTGAGATACATGGGTTGCCTCAGTGCATAAAATG
>JBAXDH010000160.1:0-6818 GCA_037141055.1 bacterium
CCTCGATCACCTTGTTTTCGAATCGGCATGAAACCATGCTCAAGGCAAGCAGCGTGAGAAGAAGAAATTTTGTTTTCATTTATTCAACCTTAAAGTCAGTATTTATTCACCTAACCCTCTCCTGAAGGAGAGGGAATTCCCCTTCTCCTCCAGGAGAAGGGGGCAGGGGATGAGGTCATTGCAAAGTCAACCTCTCGCCCTAAGGGGTCAGGGGATGAGGTCATTGAAAAGTCAACCTCTGCCCCTGCATTGTTTCATCAAATTTTCCATGGTCAAAGATCAGCCTGCCGTTCACCCAGGTTTGCGTAACCTTCGATTTAAAGGTCACACCTTCAAAAGGAGACCATCCGCATTTATAGAGTATATTTTCCTTCGCCACCGTCCACGGGTCATCAGGGTCGACAAGTACCAGGTCGGCGGCATATCCTTGGCGGATGAAACCCCTGTTGGGAATCCTGTAAAGGATTGCCGGGGCATGGCACATTTTTTCAACTATTGTTTCAACGGAGATCCTGCCCAGCTGAAAAAAACCAAACATGGCTGCCAGCGAATGCTGAATGAGCGGACCTCCCGAAGGGCAGCCGGAATATGCGTTATCCTTTTCGTGCCTCAGATGCGGTGCATGGTCGGTGGCGATGAGGTCGATTTTGTTATTCAACAAGCCGGCAAAGAGGCCTTCCCGATCTTTCGATGCCTTAATGGCGGGATTCCATTTAATCCGGGATCCCAGGTCTTCATAATCCCGGTCGTCAAACCAGAGATGGTGAATGCAAACTTCACCCGTAATCTTTTTCCGTTCGAGCGGAACATCATTTTGCAGGAGTTCAAGTTCTCTGGCCGTGGATAAATGGGCAAGATGGAGACGCGCATTGTGTTCCACCGCTAATTTAACTGCATGCTCCGAAGAGCGAAAGCAGGCTTCTTCGGAACGGATCAGCGGATGGGCTGAAACCGGGATATCCTCGCCATATTGCGTTTTAAACTCATTGAGGTTCTGCCGTACGATTGATTCCTCTTCGGCATGGACAACGATCAGCAGGGGTGAATTTGCAAAAATCGCAGCCAGGGACTCGGGATTATCAACCAGCATGTTGCCCGTTGAAGCGCCCAGGAAGAGTTTTAACCCGCATATATTCCGGGGATCCGCTTTTTCAATTTCCCCGATATTTTCGTTCGTTGCCCCCAGGAAAAACGAGTAATTCGCCAGTGACTTTTGCGAAGCAATTGTGAATTTCTCTTCCAGGATATCAAGGGTGGTGGCGTTGGGTTTTGTATTTGGCATTTCCATGAAAGATGTAACGCCTCCGGCCACGGCGGCCCTGCTCTCGGAATGCATGTCCCCCTTTTCCGTCAGGCCGGGTTCCCTGAAATGCACATGATCATCGATCACACCGGGCAGCAGGTACTTTTGCTTCGCATCAATCATGATGGTGCCTTCAGGCAGTACATAATCAGCAGGTGCGTTGCCATGGAATATTTCTTCAATGATCCCGTCACGGATCAGAAGGCCTCCGGAAAACCGTTTGCCTTCATTGACAACCTGCGCATTATGAATGTAATATGAGTTGCTCATCCCGTAAAGTAAAATTTAACCGCGAAGACGCGAAGACGCAAAAAAAGCAAATTTCAATACGTTTTTTTCTACCAGGAAAGTCAGCGCCTTTGCGTCTTTGCAGTGTGATCTGTTAAGCCTGGCGTGGCTTGTATTTCTTCAGCATGCTTCTCCAGCGCAGACTGATAACGCCCAGAACAGCTTCTTTGAAGATCCCCTTGCTCATTTTAGACTCTCCCAATGTCCGGTCCGTGAAAATGATGGGAACCTCCACAAGGTTGAACCCGAGTTTCCAGGCGGTATATTTCATTTCGATCTGGAACGCATAACCCGTAAAGCGGACTTTATCCAGGTCGATGGTTTCAAGCACTTTGCGGGTGTAGCATTTGAACCCGGCCGTGGTATCCATGATCTTCATGCGGGTAACAAAACGCACATAGATCGAAGCGCCATACGACATCAGAACGCGCCCCATCGGCCAGTTTACCACGTTCACACCGGTGATGTACCGTGAGCCGATCACCAGGTCACCTCCATGGTTTTTTGCTGCATCGTAAAGTTTTAACAGATCATCCGGATTATGGGAAAAATCTGCATCCATTTCGAAAATGAATTCATATTTCCTGTTCAATGCCCATTTGAATCCATGGATATAGGCGGTGCCCAATCCCAGTTTTCCCTTGCGCTCCTCGATGAACAGGCGGCCGGGAAATTCTGTCATGAGTGCCTTCACGATGGCTGCAGTTCCATCCGGGGAGTTATCCTCCACGATAAGAACATCCAACTCTTTTGGCATCGAAAACACTTTGCGCAGGATGCGCTCAATATTATCCTTTTCGTTGTACGTGGGGATGATTACCAGGCAATCTGACACAAACATATAGTTTAATGGTGAATAGCTGTTTTCTGTGATAACGAAAAAGAGGGCAAGGTATTGCACCCTGCCCCGATTCGCATTTATTTAATTACCAATTTCCTGCCCAGGTCGCCGT
Source organism: bacterium (assembly GCA_037141055.1). Classification (GTDB taxonomy): domain Bacteria; phylum Bacteroidota; class Bacteroidia; order Bacteroidales; family FEN-979; genus CAIVAT01. Next base: position 2,545 of record JBAXDH010000160.1, read on the forward strand.
CTGGAGTTCTCATCCTGACGAGGTATAATCCCGGGGTTAAATCATGTCCATCAACCCTGATCGAATTTGACCCGGATTGCGTGGAAGTTGCTGATTGCCATACAACCCGCCCATCAAAACTCATCAATTCGAGCGAAACAGGTATCTGCTCTTTTGCAGTGAATCCAACGATGAAATTTCCCGTACTTGGGTTTGGATAAACATTAAATCTCGAAACAAGGGAATTCTTTTCTGCAATACCGATTCCGTATTTAAAGGTGATCCTGATGGTATCCGACTGTGTTCCGTATTGATTTGTAACACGGCAATAGACCTTTTTTACACCATGCCCGGTACCGGAAGAATCGATTTGCACGATTTGGGACAGATCTCCGGTCGACCATACATAGGTATCAAACTGCCTGGCGTCCAGTGTAACAATATCGCCGGCAAAGACAGCGGTATCCGGTCCAAGATCCAGTACCGGGTGGTCACTTACGGGGATTGCAAGATCGAATCTTTTCTTGAAATCCTGGTAAAACAGGTTGCTGATCTGCGCATTGTGAATGACAATTGAATTTTCATCGTTGCTTACATTGGCAGCATCGCTCCAGTTGTGCGAACCGGTCCAAACCATCGGATCGGATGCAGTATTAGACTGATCGATGATCATATATTTACTGTGAAGCAATCCTTGTTCATGATATTCCCTGAAGTAGTTGCCCAGCGCCGTTCCCAGGTCGGTGACAACCGTCGCATCTGAAGTTGCGCGGTTTGAGATGATCACCTTGGATGTGACACCGGCATTTTTACGTGCAATGATGGCATCACTTATGACCTTGCGGGTAATGAGCATCGTACCGACTTCAAGATCGCTTCCGGCTGTTGCGATGTGATTGACGATCTGCTGGTTTACGCCGTCACTCGGACTGAAAAAGACCTCGACACGGTTCCCGCCGATGATCAGTTCATGGGGTGTGTTGTCTGATTTGGCCGGGCCGAATTTAGCGTTGGCCAGGCTGGGCGTGGTTGTCGTCGACCCGAACATTTCGTTGAATTCAATGTTGTAAACCTTTGCAAGACTCGCATCCTGGATGAAAAGAACATTATTTGCATCGGTGTTCACATTCTGGTCGGTCCAGTTGCAGGAACCTGTCCATACAATGGGATCATTCTGATTCGCGGATTTTCCGTCAATGACCATGAACTTGTTGTGCATGATGCCGGTGGTAACGGGCCGGCCTATTTTGCCGATACCTGCTACAAGATCAGGGAGGGCCGAATTATTTGTGCCGCCATCGGTGACGATCCTGACTGCAACACCCCTGTTGTATGCGGCATTCAGCGCATTCGCGATGCTGCTGAGTCCTTCATTGTTGAAATTGTAAATGGCAATGTCGATTGTTTGTTTTGCCCTGCTGATATAGGCAATGCACGTATCATCAACAGCACGGTAAATCTGGATGGCCTTCGGACCGGTTGCAACAGTTGTATCGACCGGACGGGTAAAATAGGTTTTAATGGTACCGGTCGAGGTCGATTGTGTAATAAAGGTTTTGAGTCCCGAAAAACCCGTATCGGAAGCGGCAACTGAAAATGCCTTTACATATACCAGGTCGGCAGGATTAAGCCCGGTGATGTTGATGGCATGGGTTGTTCCGGTGCCGGTACTGCCAAGATGGCCGAGTTCGAGTTGCGGTGTGAGTCCGTAGTACAGTTCAGTGGTTCCGGCAATGTTCGTATTCCAGCTGAACGACAGTGAACTTGTTGTAATGCCGGAAACAGCCAATGGCGTGGTGAACACGATGGTGCTTGTACTGATGATATCGCTCTTGTCGCGAAGCAGCAGCTGGTACCCGGCATTCGGATCGGTATAGGAGAACTGGGAACAGATACCGACGACGGCGACCTGGTCTGCCGGGATGATCTGGCCGACAAGGTTTGATGCAGTATTGACACGAACCTGGCATGTTTGTCCGTTTGCGGTAACATTGTAATTGGTGTTTCCCGCAAAAACGCCGCCTGCGTTGGCAAAGGTTACATTTACCATTTTTACCAGCATGGCTTCATATTGTTCCGCCATTTGCCCCGGGGTAATGACGCGCGGTGCGGGCAAGGGTTTCGGTGCAATTGCATTGAATGAATTGACAGGATTGATTTCCATCAGTTGATTATAGTTTACCGTAACGCCGGTTAAAACAATCGAATCGCCCCTGGAAAGGCCGGAAATACTTGAGCTGTAGGCAGCAATGCCGGCGGTGGCATCCTGGAAGTACCTGATGACACCCAGTTCAGGCCCGTTGGTCACAACGCCGCGAACCGTGATGGTCGAACCAAGCGGCATAGCTCTAGCCGCTGCAATATTTGCCTGTGAAAAACCCTGCGTTCCAAGGATGACGAGGCATACAAGTGATAATGCTATTTTTTTCATTTTTTTATATCAGAATTAGAAACAAGTGAACAGGTTAACTGGTGAACTGGTATTCGGATTATGTAATTTATTTTAGAAACTTAATGCGATGGAGCCGTTGAATGTGCGTCCAACCCCGAAGAAAACCCCGGCAGAACCGGCGTCAAAATTTGTTGTTTTGGTTGAGTAGGAATCGTTGTTTTTGGCATCTGAAATATATTCGTTATCCAGCACATTCAATACCGTTGCACGCACATCCAGTTTGAATTTTCCAAATGTGAATTTGTACCCCGCATTAAGATCTACCAGGTAATAAACAGGCAGCTGCCATGAGTCACGGGGATTCCCGTTGGCGTCCATATACACAGGAGTAAGAGAAGCAGGGTCCATGGCGGAATAATTTTTAGCAAACAGTGTTATACTACCGGAAACATAAAGGTATTTTATGATCTCCCATCGGAGACTTTCCATATACTGGAATTGTGCAGCATCACCTACATGGACACCTTTTGCGTTAAAAATCAGGCTGGTAATGGAATCGCCAGCCGGAGAATAGACGACAGCTGTTCCGCCGGAGGTCCATCTCCAGTCACCCCAGGCCAGTACCTGGTCCCATTGCACCGAGGGAACAGGCTTCCAGCCGAATTCGATTTCGATCCCCATGTGCAGCGCATCAATCCCGTTAATGTTATACGGGTAGCTGATATCTTTTTGCAGGTCTGTGTATACTGGTGTGGCATCAAGGGGCCGGTTGTTCCATTTTGTCAGGTATCCGTTCACATTGAGTGTTATCTGTTTGGAATTAAAGCTGTAACCAAGCTCAAAGGCCTCAATAATCTCATTTTTGGCATTCAGCACCTCCTGGTTGTTGTTGTTGAACACATTGTTAAACCGCGGGGCCTTCGAGAGAAACCCCAGATTCATGTAAATGTTGTTATTGCTGTTGATGTTGTAGTTTGCCCCGCCCTTGATGGTGAATCCGGGGAACAACTTCCATTTTGTGCGCGTGTAAAGGGCCTCGCTGGAGTTGTTTGTATATGCTGACGGGTTAACGATGTAAAGGGTGTCTGTTCCGCCCGGGATTGATTTAACGACAAACGCAGTATCATTCGATGAATAATGGTTCACGTCGCTGCCGTAGATATAGGACAGGGTCTGTGTGCCATTTGAATAAAAAACATCATTGTATCCGACTGCCTCCGTGTATTTTATGCCATCAATTACCAGGTCTTTCTTTCTGAAATAATCAAGACGCTGATAAGCACTCAATGAAGTAGTAAGGTTAATAAACGCTGACCAGTTCCCCTTTTTCCATTCAGCCTGGGCAAAAATTCCGCCCCAGCGCACTTTGGAATCGTTGGCATAGTATATCTTATCCCCTTCATACAAAGCGTCGTACGAATTCCTGTTCTTGTTGGAATTATTGAGAATAAAGCTGCCCCCGAGCAGGTCGTAAACCTCTCCGTAATGTTCGCCCCTGTATGTTCTGGCATCTATTCCTCCCGAGATGGACCACTCGGAATTGAGCTCCCATGTAAAAGTTGAAAGAAGTCCGTACCAGTAATGGTTGTTCACGCTGCTGCGCAGGATGCCACCGGACCGTCCCTTGTTGAGGGGGTCCATGTTATCGTTATAATAGGTCTGGAAATTTACCTGCCCGTTCGACGGATCAAGCGGAGGGGTTGAACCTCCGGGGGTGCCGTTTTTATCACTGGTAAAGGTCCCGGTTCCTCCCCCGTTTCCAAAAGAGGTATAAATGATGGTTGACAGGTAGAATTTATCGCTGATGCGCCAGAAATCGCGCAGGCTTATCTGTGGTTTGAAATAATAGTTTTTGGACTGGGACAGTTCTTCCGATTTATCCAGGTAGATCGGGTTGCCTTCC
>JBAXDH010000161.1:0-6802 GCA_037141055.1 bacterium
AAAAAGCCCTGGGAGCGACACATTTTGGAGGACGAGTAATGATTATTGAAACCAAGGCAGCATTAAAACTCATTAACAAGTATTTTTAAAGGAAAAAAAGCAATGAATAAGGCTGAATTAGAGGATGATTTTTTAGGTGGACAAGGCCCTTTAACAAGTGATGAAGAAAAAGCGCTTAGCGAATATCTAAAAAAACGGAAAAGTATTCTAAGGCCTTCTCGTCTAGATCATCCTGTTATAAAGAATAGACCAAAAACGAAGGTCTAGCATCATATATAAACACTGCACTGGGCATAACATGCCTGTAACTGTAACAATGATAACATGTTACGGTGCTTTGTGTTTTCCCCTTGCTAAAGTTACAGGCTATACGTTATGCAGCATAAAAACAGAAAGAAATATTTGGAGTGTTCCATAATAGTATATACCTTTGTGATATAAAACAAAGGAAACATATGAAAACACTTTCTTTAAAATTAGATGATTCGGTTTTTACTGAAACCGAACAGGTTATCAGTCATGTAAAAAAATCCCGAAACAGGTATATCAATGATGCACTTGACTTTTATAATAAAATTCAGAAAAGAAAGCTGTTGGCCTCCAAATTGGAAAAGGAATCCAAACTGGTTAAGGATGATTCATTAAATGTTCTTCATGAATTTGAAATGATTGATTATGAAGACCAAACAATATGAAATCTGGATTGCCGATTTAAATCCAACAAAGGGGACAGAACCAGGAAAAATCAGGCCGGTAATCATCGTACAAACTGATCTTTTAAACAAGCACCATCCATCTTCAATAATCTGTCCATTGACTACCAATGTTCAAAAGGACACTGAAATATTAAGGGTCCATTTAAAAAAAGGTTGTTGCGGATTAATCGAGGAATGTGATATAATGGTTGATCAGACCCGCGCTATTGACAATAAACGACTGATTAAAAAGCTAGGTATTGCACCAACAGAAATAACTTCAATTTTAAAGGAGAACTTGAAAATAATACTTGATTTGGAATAAAAACACGCCATAACGAACTTGCAAAGTGTCCTGGGCAAGTTTATCAAAGAATAGCCTCATGGGAAGTTATGTAGGCACAATAATGCATTCGGAGGATGGAGGGCTTGGCTGGGAAATTAAAAACCTTTACAAGACCCAGGATGCCGGAATCACCTGGGATTCGATGTACCGGGAAACAGACGAGTATCTGAATGCCTCCTGTTTTACAGATACACAGCATGGTTTTGTAGTTTGTTCCGGTGGAAAGATTATCAGGACCATGGACGGGGGTAAACTTGCACAGGGGTTAAATACTCCGACAGCCAGGGTAAAAGCATACACGATTCTTGGCAATGCCTGGTCCGCAACCCGCATCGATTCGGGATTCCATTTCTACCAGGAGGCACTGGTGGTGATTGACAGCTTTAACCTGGCTGATAAAAGAGGAAAAATCCTTTATAACCTGGGAATGCTGAACCTTACGACTGGAAATTACAAGAAATATATCATCCTGATCGATTCAGCCCTCAGGTTCTCCATTTCGGTCAGTGACTTTGTCACAATATCAAACTCATTCAATGCTCTCGGAAATTATTACTTCACTACCGGGGATATCGTGAAGGCCCGGAAAATGTATGATTCGGCATATGCCGTTGCAACCAGAAAATTGCTTTACCTGCAGATGGGGTCTGCTTTGGGAAACCTGGCGAGGTTCGAGGCTGACAATAAGAAGTCGACTATGCTGCAAAGGCGTGCAATTTTATACATGGCCAAATGCAGCGGCTCAGAGGAGCCAATCGCAAATTGCCTGGTCAATATCGGCTACCGTTTTCCGGATGCCGATTCCGCCATCCAATACTATGATCGGGCAATAAACATGGTAAGTGCTGATTTTGCCCCTGAAGTCATCATCGGGGCATTCAACAACATGGCTTACTGTTACCTCGCAAAAAGGGAATTCAACCGGCGCCATCGTTTATAGAAACAAAGCCAGGGAGGCAAAAAAAGCATATACGGAGTCCCTTTCCAAAAGTCTCATTGGCGTGAAGATTTATTGAAATCAACGTAACAGCGAAAAACCTTTACAGGAACTTCACAAATGGGACAAAGGCGGCAGTTTTTGCTTTATAATCTGCCCAGTCAGGATGGTTCCGGTACTTTTTTTCGAGCATCGGAACTCCTGAAACAAACCGTAGCAACAGGGTGATCACTACCGGGCTGATCATGGTGTACCATCCATTGGGAAATGAAAATGCGTAGAAGCTGATTCCCCACCACACCAGGCTTTCTCCAAAATAATTCGGATGGCGCGACAAGGACCATAATCCTGTGGTAATTATTTTGCCGCTGTTGGCCGGATCCTTTTTAAATTCGGCCAGCTGGTAATCAGCTATGGCCTCCAGGAAGAACCCGGTTCCAAAAACCATCAAACCCAATGAGTCCCAGGGACCAAGAGGCCCCCCGCTGGCTGAATTAATAAACCATACCGGGGCGGAAATGATCAGCATGAACAAGCCCTGCAACAGAAAAATCTGAAAGTAGCTTCGTATGACAAAGAATTTCCATGTGTCGCGCCATGCCTTATACCTGAAATCTTCCCCTTTGCCGCTGTTTCTTACGAATATGTGAAAAGAGAGTCTTAATCCCCATAACAGGACAAGGAGGCTGACAATCATTTTCCGGAGATCGACCTCGCCGCTTTGAATGATTGAATAAACGGCAATAATGACAAATCCGATGCCCCAGGCAACATCCACAATGGAATTATCCCTGCGCATCAGTGCAACGATGAAAATAATGGTCATATATAAACAAATGACCAGGCCGACATCTACAATAATATTCTGAAAATCCATCATCATTTTGAATCAATCTCCAATAGAGCAGGTCATCGACCCGCTTGAAAATTTCCGGTTACTCAAGCATCAGGGAAATGCAGGCTATTCCAGGGCCGATATTTGCTGCAAGAGCCGGAGAGGCATGATCAATGAACAGCGGCTTTTTGCCAGTCAGTTTTTCCATTTCCAATGCGTACCACTGCGCTGCCGTCGGATTATTTGCATGTGTGATGGCATAGCCCCATATTTGTTTCCCTTTGCAAAGTTTCACAACGCTTTGCATAACTTTCTTGATGCATCCATTGCCGGTAAATGATTTTGAGAACAGGGATGCCTTCCCCTCATGGTCAATTGCAATGGCTGGTTTCAGATCCAGCGCTTTAGCGACAAAACTTTTCAACGGGCTCACTCTTCCGCTGCGAACAATATATTTAAGTGTTGTGACACTTACACGGACAAACGATTTTTCTTTCCATTCCTCAAGAAGGCTTACCAGGTCCTCGTGGGAAACTCCATGTTCAAGTGCCTCTGCCGCACGCATTACGATCAATCCCAAACCGCCGGTAAGCGTTTTCGAATTCACCACATCAATTTTTTTCCCGGTACGGCCGGCAACTTCCTTTGAGCCTTTTTCGCTGCTGGAAAAAGTACCGCTGAGCGCCTGGCTGAGATGAATCCCGATGATGGAATCATAATGTGTGGCGAGGTATTCAAATTTATTCTGAAATTCCTTTGATGCAGGCTGTGCAGAGGTGGCATTCACTTCCGACTTTTCCTGCATGGCATAAAACTGCGGCGGATTGATCGTAAGCCTGTCTAAAAAGTAAGTCTCCCCAAAATGAACGGAAAGCGGCACAACATGAATCTGGTGCCGGTCGAGAAATTCTTTTGGCAGGTCGCAGGAAGAATCTGTGACAAGCGCAATACTGTGTTTGCGGTTGAACTGGATTTCATTCTGCATCACCATGTCATCCACTTTCTGATATGTGATATTTCCAAACTGCTGCAATTGAGAAAACACCTCCGCGGGAAAATCGGTATGTATATGAACTCTCACCTTTTGCGGGCTTCCTGCCACCACAAGCGAGTCGCCGCAATGCAAAATGAAATTTTTAATTTTTTGTTTATCGAGATTTTCACCTGCAAGCAATGCTTCCGTGCAAAACCGGAAATTAATCACATCATGCGGCATTTCAACCATCTCAGTTTCAATATTTGCCATCTGGTCCGTCTTCCTCATCGCTTTCTCGGCGCCCATGGTGAAAAAATCCATGATGCCCTCAAGCCAGAAAACAAAACCCTTGGCGCCGGCATCCACAACGTGCGCCCGGGCGAGGACTTCCAGTTTACCCGTAGTGGCAGCCAGTGATTCAAGTGCTTTGCTGTATGCCTCTACCAGTAACTTTGTGAAATCATCAAAAGTATCCTTCAACAGGTAGATATATTCAGCCCAATCTTTGATTACGGTTAAAATAGTCCCTTCAACGGGGTTGGAAATTGCATCATAGGCATAGGCGACTGCTTTGTTCACACTTATAGCAAAAGTCCTGACGGTAAGGGCTTCATTCGGGTTTATTTCATTGCTGAAACCATAGAGAAATTGGGCGAAAATGATACCGGAGTTCCCCCTTGCGCCAATCAGCGCAGCATCGGCCAAAGCCACTGCAGTTTGCTTCAGATTTTCAGTCGGAATAATTGCGTCCATGATTGAACGCATGGTTGAGGCCAGGTTTGTTCCTGTGTCCGCATCAGCTACCGGGAAAACATTGATCTTGTTGAGGAGTTTTTGTTGTTCGTATATTCTCTGAGCACCGGCCAGAAAAGAGTAGTAAAGTTGTTTTCCGTCAAGCTCCTTTATCTTTTGAACAGGTTCTGTCAATCGTTAAAGTTTTAAAAACATGCAAATCTACAACTTATTTTCAATAATCAATTTGAGCCGTTCTCATGTCATATTACCTGTGTGAGAATTTAAATAATCTATAACAACAAGTATATCAGTGAGTTTAAAACTACAAATTTAATACAGAATTAGTTTGAATCTTTGCAAACCGGAATTCATTTACTCCACCTTCAGCATTAATGCACCGGAAAACGTAAATTTTTTATAATTTTGCCTTGAATTCTTTTATAGTTCTAACCTAAATAATTAAGTAAATATGAAAAAATTGGTTTTTTCATTTGTTTTCCTGATGTTTACCGCTTTCGTTGTCAATGCACAGGAAGCCACACCGGCACAACCCGTTAACCCGAACGCTCCTGAAATTTCTTTTGACAAAACCGTTCATGATTACGGAACGATCATCCAGGGCGCCGATGGCACATGTGAATTCAAGTTCACCAATATTGGCAAAGAGCCTCTGATCCTGTCACGTCCCCAGTCTTCATGCGGATGTACAGTTCCTACCTGGCCGCAGGAGCCGGTTCTTCCCGGAAAAAGCGATGTCATCAAGGTTACGTACAATACCAACAATGTTGGCGGCATCAACAAAACCGTTACCGTAACATCGAATGCAAAAACCTCGAGAGTTGTATTGCAGATCAAAGGTACTGTAAATGCCAAGCCAGCAACCACTTTGCCGGAGAAACCCGCCGAACAGGGTGCTGCTCCCGTTACAAAATAATAAAAATGATTCACGCACATGCATCGGGCCAGCCAAAAGCTGGCTTTGATGTTTTGTTTAAACCCACTCGTTATGCCAACCATTTCTCAGCGCGGCCAGGCCTGCCCACCCTCCCCTATCCGCAAACTCGTGCCCTTTTCAGATGAAGCAAAAAAAAGGGGAGTTAAAGTGTACCATCTCAATATCGGGCAGCCTGATATTGAAACCCCGGCGAATGTTCTTGAAAAAATCCGGACAACCGATCTGAAGGTTATTGAATACAGTCACTCTGCAGGCATTCTGTCCTACCGGATGAAACTGCAGGAATATTACCACCGCGTCGGCATTGAGGTTACTCCCGATCAGATGATCGTAACCACAGGCGGCTCCGAAGGAATTCTTTTTGCCCTGATGACCTGTCTTAATCCCGGGGATGAGATTATCATACCGGAACCATTTTATGCCAATTACAATGGATTTGCGATTGCAGCCGGAGTTGTGGTGAAGCCCATTGCATCCTTCATCGATGATGGCTTCGGACTTCCTCCAATGAGTGCGTTTGAAGAGGCCATCACGCCCCGCACAAAGGCTATCATGGTCTGCAATCCGAACAATCCAACCGGTTATCTTTATTCGAAAGAAGAACTCGGATTGCTGCGCGACATCGTTAAAAAACACGACCTGTATCTTTTTTCAGATGAAGTGTACCGGGAGTTCTGCTACGACGGAAACCAGCATTATTCGGTCATGAACCTTGATGGAATAGACGAAAATGTCGTATTGCTCGATTCCATTTCAAAACGATACAGTGCCTGCGGCGTCAGAATCGGTGTAATGATCTCGAAAAACAAAGAGATCATCAGCACGGCAATGAAATTTGCCCAGGCCCGCCTCAGTCCTCCCACCTTTGGACAGATAGCAGGAGAAGAAGCAATAAACACGCCTGCAAGTTACCTCATCGGGGTGCTTGAAGAATATGTGAAGCGCAGAAACATTGTTGTGGAATCCATCAACAAAATGGAGGATTGTTTTTGTCCGAATCCGGGCGGGGCCTTCTATGCTGTTGCCAGGTTACCCATCGACGATTCCGACAGATTCTGCCAGTGGCTGCTCGAGGACTTCAGCTTTGAAGGACAAACCGTGATGCTTGCACCTGCGACCGGATTTTACTCAACACCCGGCAGGGGAAAGGACGAAGTGCGCATCAGTTACGTGTTGAACCTGGGCGACCTCAAAAACTCGATGAAGTGCCTGGAGGAAGGGCTGAAGGTTTATCCGGGGAGGGTAAAGAAGTAACAGGGTGACAGGGTGACAGGGTAACAGGGTGACAGGGTAACAGGGTGACAGGGTAACAGGGTGACAGGG
>JBAXDH010000162.1:0-6771 GCA_037141055.1 bacterium
GAACTCATTTTATGATAGACACCAAGAAAAGTTCTTTTAGCGTTGCTTATTGCAATGTGAGCCCATTTAAGCGTTGTTTTCGTTGTGAATTTTGATGATTTTTCAGTGATATGCATATCGACAAACTTATGAATATCCTTGTAGTTTTTACCCTGGTCAGTAAATACGATACTATCGGATGTGACAGTGTCCTGAAAGAGAGTATTAACCGATTCTGATTTTTGAGAATCTAAAACCTTCATTTTGAAATATCTGCAATGTTTAGTTTCGATTCCTGTAGTAATATCCACCAGTGGGGTTGATTCTGCCATTACACCAACATCTTCCTGCCGCTGGCTACCTTTGCCTCGTTTCAGGCTTTTCCGCTCCTTTTCTGGTGTTGCTATTTCAAAGAACCCCTCATCAAATTCGATCATCCCTGTCAATGAATATAAGTCATCCCTTTTGCCCATCAAAGCTCTGATCCGATGCATTAGGGACCACACAGTCATATATCTTTTATACCCAAGCTGGCGCTGCATCTCACAGGCTGAAACACCTTTTTTCGTGGCAGTCATAAATAAGATCGCCAAATACCAGATTCTGAATGGCAAATTGGAATGCTCCATCATTGTCCCACTTCTTAACGTTGTACGAAAATGACAGACTCTACACTCAAATTGCCATTTGCAGGCCAACCAGAAGTGACTCGTTCCTCCACACTTCTTGCAGGTCAAGCCCTGCTTGATCCGCATATCCTTGTAATGCTCTTTGCATGCAGTCTCATCGGGAAACTGCTGAATAAAATACAATGTATTCATGTCTTTTTTCATGCGAAGATAAACCCTGACTACGCCAAACTATGACGTGGTGTACAATAGTGATTAATCAATAAAAAAATCATGATAAATGAAAAGGTCCATAAAATAATCGAAACAGAAAATCTATTTTCCATTTTCGATGCGCCTATTACAAACACAACACCGATAAAAAGCACGAACATCGAAACGGTCTATGACTTTATTAAATGGTCTTTGTTAAAGTCTATCACAGAAGAAATCAGAAATTGTCATACTAAGGAACAGCAGACCAAGCTTAAAATAAAGTTTTTGCCCTTTGCGGCTTTTGCTGTAACCTGCTCGTACCGCAACGAAAAAGGCATAATCACAAGATCAGGCTATATTGCCTTAGATATTGATCATGTGGACGGCCATATAGAGCAGGTGTGGAATACGATTCTTGCTGAATTTACACCTGCTTTGATGTTCCGCAGTCCAGGTGGGAATGGCATCAAAGTAATATGCAGGATAGATATTGTTGGTGAACACAAAGCCTATTTTAAGGCCCTTCAGGAGTTCTTTCTGGACAAATTACAGATTATTATTGACCCGAGGGCCGGTCTTGACCAAATACGCGCCTGTTTCCTATGTCATGACCCCAACGCATTTATGTCAATAACCCCAACCGTTTTTGATCAAGAGTTCATTCAATTAGTAGGGGACACAGAACATGCAGAGATTTATAGACGATGCAAAAAATGGATAGACGGAAGGTCGACGTTTACAGTTGGCAATCGACATAATTATATCGTGGAGTTGACTGGAGTATTAAATAGAGCAGGATTGCCCATGAATTTTACCATCAAAAAATTAAATTCATTTAGCGATTATGGTTTTGGCGTAAATGAAATACATAGTATAGTCAAAAAGATATATCAGCAAAGCGAATTTATTGGTATAAATCCAATGACGATAAAGCAGAAACCCGGGAAGGAAGCCTATACCACATTCCCATTGAAGTTGCTTTGGGTACCCAGAGATCAATTTTTACCCAGAATTAAGGAAATACTTGCCGGTAGTTATGATAACACCTCTCATGATGTCCCAACAAGTCTTAAAACAGCGTTCCTGAAAGATACTATTGAAGGTAAAATCAGTCCCGAACTATTGCTTTTTTTGGCGGCCATTAAATCTATTATAGGCCATCGCAATTTCACCAAGACTACAAGAGAATATATCGAGCAACGGATGTTTAATAGTAATCCCTGGCGTAAATGCACCAGGACATGGTTCGATAATCTGCTCAACGGAGCATTTGATCGGAAATTTATGTCAAAAATCAGCTGTTACAGGGGATATTATATTTCCATCTGCTATGACCTGCCCCACCTTGACATAGCAGTAACGGAATGGATAAAAAAGCAGCATGATGGGAGAAATAAACTGCGGGAAAATTCCCGGATTGCCTCCAAAAACATTGCTGCCCTCAAAAATAAATTAAGGCGCAGCCTCAATATTGAAAATATTCCAGCAGGAAAACCTTCAATATTGCCGGCAAATCTTCCGTCTTTGAACATAGCATGATTAACAGCACCATAAACGATACTTTTTTCTATATACCTTTTAATCTATACTTATTAACCTTATACCTGTAAATTATTCAATATTCATTATGCATCACCCCCTGATGAAGTTTAAGATTATTCATTTTATACGATCGTATTACGAACAAATTACGATCGTATTACGAAAGTATTTCGAACGTATTACGAACGTATTACGAACGTATAACAAAATCAAAGCTTTCATAAAGTCATGTCCTGGTTTTGCAAAATTTCGTGAAATCATTGACAAAAATTTTTCGGCAAACATGATTCACAAGTTCATAATCACTCCGGCACCTCCATAGTTAGTTCATGGCTCCGCAGAAAATCAGACATCCAAACAACTAAAACTTAAAAATTCAACATGAAAACCATTGACACAAGCAAAGAAGATGAAATTTTAATCCTCTTAAAAGAAGGACACGCATACACAGCAATTGAAGAGAGATTAGGCGTATCATCAAAGACAATTTCCAAGGTAAAGCATGACCACTTTCCTTTGGAAAGTATGGTATCATCGCTTTCCGGTCAAATAACCAGTAAAGGAATTACAGAAAACAACACTGATTTTTCATCAATCCCCAACAATGGGCAACAAATGCACATCCCAAACAAGGCAAAAAACAATGACATGGAAAGTGAATTGATTAAATCATACCAGGCGGAAAGCAGATCAGAGAAAGAAATTGACCTGGAGAAATACAAAGCAAAGCTAACTTTCGACCTGGAGATGGCAAAAGTAGAAAACGAAAGGCGAAAAGAGGACTTCAAGAATTTTATCATTGAGGAGGGCCTTGCATTAGATAAACAAGGAATTGCATTGGAACGGGAAAAAATTGCAGCAACTGTACTACAGATTACCCTTGACACTGAAAAAGTTAAAAACGATTTGGAGATTGCAAAAATTAATGCAACAACAATTCAAGCGAACCTTAAAATAAAAAATGATCAGTTCGACGCAGCATCAGCGAAAGGAGCCCTGCAAGAAAAAAACCACGAAATAATGGCACAGTTCGAAAAATTAGTCGAAAAGTGCCAGGAGGGAGAGTGGTCCTACCAAGAGGTTACTGACTATCTCGTCAAAGTGCAGAAACTTCGTAGTAAGGTGGATTATGCAAATTCTTACATGAAGCCGATCCGGGATTATTTTTTCGAACTTGGCACACTTGATAGCATCATTGCATATTGGAAGGAAGAACTTGCCAATTGGGGAGAAGATGATGTCTGCGATTTTACTTTGAATGAAGACCTTTTAGAGGCATTTTCGATATGCCAATTAAGTTGACAGGTAATTCACTTAATCCCCATATATCAGCATCGATCCTGTTTCACCTGGAAGGAATGAAAGCAGAAAAAATTGAATTTCCCCTATACAAAACGGATGCAGAAACCTTTGTCTTTGCTGTTTGAAGATGCTGATTTATTCCGTGCCTCTGAATTGCCCCTGGCTTCAGCCAGGGGTCAGGAATGGCAGTTTGCCCCCGGGCCCAATAATATGATTAATTTGTTCGACCGTGTCCGACCATTGTTCGAATGTCTTCGACATTTGTTCGACCGTCTTCGACCATTATCCGACCAAGTCCAACCATTTCCCAATCAAATACCGACCATGCACGACCCGTGCTGTAGGTTGCCTGTACCTTCATGCGACCTGGCAAGGCAGGAGAGGGATTCAAAAATTCTGTAAATTGCAGCAGCTTTAAGTAACAGCACATTCAATGAAACGTTGGTTGAATATTTTCGTTGTCACCTTAATTTCCTTCATGGTAACCAGCTGCAACCATGATGACATCGCCAAGGTTAAAATGGAGGAAAAATACCATGATTTCCTCATGGACTCCATTTATACACTGGATACACTGACCACCAGACTCAAGGTACGCAACAATACATTGGCTGTTTTATATGCCCGGCAATCGTTGAAATTAGCTGTAAGATTGCAAGATCCGGATGCACTGATTACCGCATACAATGCACTGGGAAATGCAAACAATGGCAGCAGGCCGGATTCAAGCTTCAAATATTACTCAACGGCCCTCAGGATAGCTGATTCATGTGGGATCGCGAATAAGAAACCCACCCTGTATTTCAACCTTGCCATGATTTATTTCAATGCATCAAATTTACAACTGGCAATTTCACTGGTAGATTCATCCATAAATCTTGCTGAAAAATTCAACCAGCAGTCCATGGTGGCAGATGCGCTCAATTCATTGGGGTCAATCCGGCTTACGAGCGGAGATTCTCTCGGGGCGAAAAAATCTTTTGAAAGGGCATTTGATGTTGGAATAAAATTCCATTTATTCAGGCAATGTGGCAATGCAATGGCGAATCTGGCGCTCTATGAAATTGACCCCGTTATTTCTGTGAGATTGTTGCGAAGAGCTTTGAACTATTATATTGGTATACATGGCGTTGAAGAAGAAACGGCACTTGTTTATATTAATTTGGGTTACAGAAACCCGAATACAGATTCGGCCATTGCATGCTACACGAAGGCGCTGAAACACGGGGAAACAGGTGTGTTAGAAGATGTGATGATTTCAGCGTACAATAACCTGGCCTACAGCTATATTGATAAAAAGGATGTTCAGAAGGCCGAAGAGTGTATTGAAACCGCATTGCCTTTTGCATTGAAGCAAACCAAGGCCGATTGGCTCGCTACATTATACGATACATATTCCGATGTTCTGAAAGAAAAGGGGGAGATTGCAAAAGCGCTTGACTGTCAGAAGAAGGCATATAAATACAGAACTGTTGCTGGGAATGAACGATCTGCAAGCCAGGTGAGGTTGTTGTCGGCCATGCTTGATTTGCGCAACAAAGATTCGCAAATCCGGCAAAAGGAGGAAGACCTGAAACTTAGAATGAACGAAAATGCGATCCTGAAATTTATTCTTGCAACCAGTATCCTCACAGTCATCACCCTTGTGTTCGTATTGCTTTGGTTCAGGCAACGGACGCGGTTGGCAAAAATTCGGAGTAAAATGATTGCTGCTTCAAGGATCATTGAACTTGAGGAGATGGAAAAACGCCGTCTTGGATTTGAATTGCACGATCATGTCGGCTACCTTGTCAGAACAATTCATCAGTTTATCCGGGAATATAACTTCTCAGATTTAACAGAAAAAAAACAGATTCTTGAAAAGATTGCCGAACTGCGCGAAAGTATCCGGAGGTTTTCGCACCGGTTGAATCCAATTCATGTGCAGAATGAAAAATTTCCTGATCTGCTCAGAGACCTAATCAATGATTTTTCAATACTTACCGGCATGAACGTGACCTGTGTTTTACCGGAGTTTTGTCCGGAATTGACACAAAATCAGTTGCTCCATTTGATACGCATTGTGCAGGAACTATTGGCAAACGCCTCCAGACATGCATCAGGATGCAAAGTGAATCTTCAAGTTGGCACTGCCGATCAATCCCTGGTGATGGTTTACCGTGACAATGGACCTGGTTTTGATCCAAAACGCTCCGGTAGTAAGGGATTTGGAACACAAAGCATTGAAGAGCGGATCCTTTTGATGGAAGGGAGTTTTGTTCTTGACTCCCATCCGGGAGGCGGGACAAAATGGGAATTTATTGTACCTTTACACAAGCCAACCCTCCAACATGCAACCGATCAGGATATATTACATTGATGATCATCATGTAACACGATCTGGGTTACGCTCTGTTTTCAGATCTTCCAGGGACCGGATCAACATTGTCGGTGAAGCCAGGTCGGTGGAAGAAGCTGTCCCCGACGCCAGGCAGAGATCCTTTGACATAATTTTGCTTGATTTATGGTTCCCCTCAGGTGATCCTGTAAATAATTTTAATGTGTTACACGATGCATTCCCCGATCATCACATCGTAATTTACACAGGCGACCGGACCACTTACTGGCAACGTAAAATGTATGCAGCAGGCGCCAGCGGATACATCGATAAGGAGGCCCCCAAGGCCGAAATCAGGAGGATCCTCGAACAAGTGATGCAGGGGAAGAGGGTCTTTCCCAATTACCGACCCGAAAATGAAGTTAAAAAAGTCGGAGACGGATACCGCGATGTATATTTCAGGTTGTCGGCCGAAGAACAACAAATAATCTCACTCCTGTTAAATGGGTGTCCATCCAGCGTGATTGCCGAAAAACTTGCCATCCACAATTCGACTGTTGATAAATCACTTCGACGAATTCGAAAAAAGTTCGGCGTGCAAACAAACATCGAACTTGTTAAAGTTGTTATGATGATGGATTCAGTCTAAGTATGGAATCCGTCAATATTCCCCATCAACATGCAGAATACGTTGTTTAACTGAACGTTAACAAGTTTGCAGCATCGTTTTTAACGAAGGAACATCATTTTCTGTTCCTCAAATAATCCCGCTTGTTTTATTGGTGTTTTAGCGCAGTATTTTAGCGC
>JBAXDH010000163.1:0-6748 GCA_037141055.1 bacterium
GGAAGTTCCTGACAAACCTGGGGTTGCTCCTATTTTTAAATCTTCTCATAAAACCGGTATGGATTTTTGGGATTGACCTAACCGTGCAGCGTATTGTTGGGGTTGGCAATTACGGATTCTATTTTGTCATCCTGAATTTTTCTTTCCTGTTTAACATTATCCTCGACCTCGGGATCACCAACTTCAACAACAGGAACATTGCCCAGCATAATCACCTGCTGAACAAGCATTTTTCAGGGATACTGGTCCTGAAACTCCTGCTCGGACTGGTTTATGTGATCATCGCGTTCATCGGAGCCCTGCTCCTGCGATACAATGCCGAACAGTTCAGGCTGCTGGGCTGGCTGGCATTCAATCAGTTCCTGCTCAGTTTTGTGCTGTACCTGCGTTCAAATATTTCAGGATACATGATGTTCAAAACCGACAGCATGCTATCCGTTCTCGACAGGTTGCTGATGATCCTGTTTTGCGGTGTGTTGCTATGGGGGCATGTAACCGTATCGGCTTTCCGCATCGAGTGGTTTGTCTATTCCCAAACGGCTGCGTATTCAATCACAGCTGCCCTGGCATTTCTGATCGTTGTAAAAAAGGCCCGCTTCCGCAAACTGAACTGGAACTGGCCATTTTTTCTGATGATCATGAAGCAGAGCATGCCGTTTGCCCTTCTGGTTTTATTGATGACATTTTATAACCGTCTCGATCCTGTGATGTTGGAACGGTTGCTGCCTGAGAAGATCGGAAACGAGCAGGTTGGAATTTATGCATCGGGTTTCCGGTTGCTGGATGCGGCAAACATGATCGCATACCTCTTTGCGGTTCTCCTGGTGCCGATCTTTTCGAGGATGATCAAAAAAAAGCAGCCCGTCGAGCACATGCTGAAGTTGTCCTTTACGCTGATAATCACCCTTGCCATCCTGGTCGGTTTCGGCCTGTTTTTTTACAGCTATGAATTCATGGACCTGCTGTATGACACACACATCACTGCATCCACCAATGTGTTCCGGCTCCTGATTCCCGGGTTCATTGCAGTATCCACCACCTATATTTTCGGCACGCTGCTTACGGCCAACGGGAATCTGAAACAGCTGAACATCATTGCATTTATGGGATTGATAATCAATCTGCTGCTGAACTACCTGCTCATTCCAACCTACCTGGCTTCGGGTTCCGCAATTTCCAGCCTGGTTACCCAGTTCACCATGGCTTTTCTCCAGGTGGTTATGGTACAGCGCATCTTTAAGTTCAAGGTCAATTATCGTTACCTGCTCACCCTGCTGATGTTCCTGGTGGGCGTGATAGGTTTCAATCTCCTGTCGAAATTGCTTGTGATACACTGGGGTTTTCTTCCTGTTCACATGGCGTGGATTGGTAATTTCACACTGATGTTGCTGCTTTCCGTAATACTGGCTGTCGTATTGCGCCTGTGGAGTTTCGGATCGATGATGAAGATCATTCGTGAAGAACGCGGATGATTTGGCCCTTACATGTAACTTACCTTTGCAGCTTTCGTATAATTCCCTACCTTTGACAACAATTTTGATAAGTCTTCTATGGCTAATGAAATGAAAAAAGGAGAAGATTTCGATTCCTCAAATCTCGTTATCTTTCTGTATAAATGGAGAAAACCCCTCTTCATTGTAATGCTTGTTGCGATGGCGGGTTCCTGGTTTTTTTCTTCACCATGGTTTATAACCCCCAAATTTAAGTCCACGGTTATCATGTTCCCTGCAAGCAGCAGTTCCATTTCCAAATCGCTTCTCAATGAACAATCGGTTAAAGGCCAGGACATTACTGCCTTTGGCGAAGATGACCAGGCCGAGCAGCTTCTCCAGATATTGAATTCGAACAAGATCCGCGATCGTGTAATGCGCAAGTTCGACCTGATGAAGCATTACGACATTGACAGCACTTCGGACATAAAGTATTCCAACCTGTTTAAGGAGTATGATAACAACATTACATTCCGGCGCACTGAATTCATGGCTGTTCAGATTTCTGTTTATGACAAGGACTCCCAGATGGCTGCAGATATTGCCAACACAATCGCTTCCCTGCTCGACTCGGCAAAAAACGATATGATGCGGCAGCGTTCTGTCAAAGGGTTTCAGGTTGTCGAAGCTGAATACAATTCACTGAAAGCGGAAAAGGATAACATCGTCGACTCGCTGATCACCCTGGGCGGCCTGGGTGTGAATGATGTTGATTACCAGTCGCAGGTTCTCAATCAGCAGCATGCCATTTCCATTATGAACGGGAACAGAACAGCACAGGCTGCCTTGCAGAAAAAGCTCGATGTCCTGGGAAAATATGGCGGAATCTATATGTCATTGAAGAATTCCCTGGAATTCAAAACCGAACAGCTTATCCTGCTTGAGACAAAATACAAGCAGGCCAAGGTGGACGCCGAGGAAAACCTGCCGCAAAAATTTATCGTGAGTGATGCCTACAAGGCCGAACGCAAATCATATCCCGTCCGCTGGCTGATCATCCTGGTATCGACCGTTGCGGCACTCTTTATGTCGATCATTGTGATCATGGTTATGGAAAAAATATCCGCATACAATTCACACAAGCAATTTCAGCTAGGGCAATCATAATATAAAATCCAACTTATGGACAGTTCTTTCAGCAGTAAAAATATTATTGATATCGTGCTTAAATGGAAGATGCAGCTGGTCGTCGTGATTGTTGCTGCCGTCATTCTTTCCGTTTTCTTTTCAAGCCCGATATTCATCACCCCTTTGTATAAGTCCAATTGCCTGTTGTATCCTTCAAATATTTCTCCTTATTCGGATGAAAGTGAAACGGAGCAAAGTGTTGAAATTTTTCAGTCGAGGGATATCCGCGATTCCCTTGTTAAAAAATTCAACCTCGCAAAGCATTGGGGCATCGATTCAGCGTATGTTCATTTTGAGAGCACTCTTGTCTGGGAGTACAGCCAGCGGGTGCATGTCAATAAAACGCCGTTCGAAGCAGTAGAGATCGATGTGCTGGATCAGGATCCCGTTATGGCGCGCGACCTCATCAACGCCATGCTCGAAGCCTACAACAACAAGATCAGGGCCATGCACAAACAAAAGTTCGGGGAGGTGGTGAACAACTATGACTATATCATGGGCGTGAAAAGAGCATATCTCGATTCATTGAAAAGCAAGGCTGTTGACCTTGGTGTAAAATACGGCCTGCTGGATTTTCAGTCGCAGACACGTGAGGTGCTGCGTGCCTATCTCAGCACAGGTGGAGGTTCCGTACGTTCTGCCGAGGCAAAGGCAATGAAGAAGAACCTGGAGGAAAAAGGTGGCGAAATGCTCCAGGTGTCGGAGATGATGCGTGCCGAAGCCGATGGATTCAGCCTCATGAAGATGGATGCCGATCGTGCCCTGCTTGATTATCATCGCGATTATACCTATGTCAATGTGCTCAGCAAGCCGTTTGTGGCAGATAAAAAGGCTTATCCCATCCGATGGCTTATTGTGGTATTCAGCACAATGGCAGCTTTCTTCATGGCCATCCTGATCATCGGTTTGATTGAACGCGGCAAATTCCGTGGCCTGTCAACAGAAGGCAATGAAGGATAAAATTGCCGAAATACGGAGCTACATTACCGGCAGCAATCAAAGGATCACCATCCTTTATGTGCTGAGTGCGATTTTTATCGGGCTCAATTGCTACCTGGTATACCGTGAAATCTACTGGCTTATCTTTTTTCCCCTTTTCCTGGTCATCATCTACCTTTACTTTTATTCCCTCGACAAGATTCTTTTGCTGATAACTGCCCTGACTCCTGTGGCGATCAACATCACGCAGTTCGAATTCAACGTCGGCGTGTCCATGCCGTCGGAACCACTGATGCTCGGAGTGCTGCTGCTGTTTATCATCAAGTTGTTTTACAGCAAACAGGTTGATAATAAAATCTGGAAACACCCGGTTACAATCATGATCGGCCTGCAGCTGATGTGGATGCTCATCACAAGCATTACGAGCGACATGCCGATGGTGTCCTTCAAGCACCTCCTGGCACGCTTGTGGTTTGTTGTCCCGTTTTATATCCTGGGGATTCAGCTGTTTCGTAAACGTTCAAATATAAACCTGTTTGTCTGGTTCTATGCGGTTCCGCTCATTGGCGTTATTGCATATACCACCTATAATCATTCCCTCTGGGGATTTGACGAACAGGCGGGTCACTGGGTCATGGAGCCGTTTTACAACGACCATACTGCCTACGGCGCGATATTGTCCCTCTACATCCCGCTTTTTTGCGGATTTGCGCTCAGCCGGGTCTATTCCAAAACAACCCGTTTTTTCTCCTTTATCGTGCTCTCTATTCTGCTGGCGGCCCTTGTCCTGTCTTATTGCCGGGCAGCCTGGCTAAGCCTCGCATTCGCGCTGGGAGTCTTGTTCATCGTGCTTTTTCGGATAAAATTCAAGTGGATACTCTTTGTGACGATCGTTTTTGGCATCATGTTTTACCTGTTCTCCTTTCAGATTCTCGACCGGCTGGGGAAAAACCGTCAGGGCCCTTCGGCAAATTTTGTCGAGCATCTTCGTTCGATCTCAAATATATCCACAGATAATTCCAACCTCGAACGCATCAACAGGTGGCAGTCGGCGCTGAGAATGTTTGAAGACAGGCCGGTATTTGGTTATGGTCCGGGAACATACCAGTTTGAGTATGCACCTTTTCAGCGTGCCAAGGAAAAAACGCTGATAAGTACCAATGCCGGCGACAAAGGCAATGCACACAGTGAATACATCGGCCCCCTGGCCGAACAGGGGCTGCCCGGGATGGTACTGGTGTTCGTCCTTGTGGGATCGTTTATCGTTGTAGCCATGCGCGTTTACAGGCGTTCAGCCGACCCGGAGGTAAGAATGCTGAGCCTGTCGCTGATGCTCTCGCTCCTGACTTATTTCATGCACGGAACAATGAATAATTTTCTCGATACCGATAAGGCATCTGTTCCGGTATGGGGATTCATGGCAGCCATTGTGGCGCTGGATATCTATAGCGGGAAGCGAATGGGCGAGAAAAAGGATGGGGGATAAGGCGATGCGGGATGCGGGATACGGGATGAGTAAGATCCGTCCGGATTATTTTAGTTTACTGAGAATATCGGGCAGCATTTTAAGCGCTGCAACTTCTCTCCATTTTTTCCTGGCTTCTATTGCAGGTATGCCCCAGTAGGTTTTGCCGCCCTCCAATGATTTTTCAGTGCCGGAACCGGCAAGCATCACGGCACCTTTACCGATCACAAGGTCTTTATTTACCAGCACGTTCGCCCATAAAATCACATCATCCTCGATGGTGGTGACACCGGCAATGGCGCAAAATGCGCCGATGAGGCAATTCCTGCCGATATGGGTGTCGTGGCCTACCTGCACGTGGTTGTCAAACTTGGTGCCCTTCGCAATGACAGTATCGCCGGAAACGCCTTTGTCAATACTGGTGTGGGCGCCAACCTCCACGTTGTCCTCGATAACAACCCGGCCGCACGATTCAAGCTTTTTATAGCCATCCGGGCGCCTCTGGTAATAATATGCATCGGCTCCGATTACCGCACATGAATGGATTATGACATGATCGCCCAGCACGGAATGGTCGTAAATGCTGGCATTGGCATGAATGATGCAGTTCCGGCCGATTTTCACATGGTTGCCCACGAATGCACCTGGCTGAATTACTGTTCCTTCACCGATTTCGGCGCTTGCACTGACGGCTGAAACAGCTTTTTCAAACGGGCGGTAACGCATCGCCAGTGATACATAGTCGTCGAATGGACGTTCACTGATAAGCAATGCCTTTCCTTCCGGACAGGGCACTTCTTTGTTGATAATGATGGTCGTGGCTTTCGAATTCAATGCCTTGTCGTAATATTTCGGGTGATCGACAAAAGTAAGATCACCGGCCTCGACCATATGGATTTCATTCATGCCGGTTACCGGAAAATTTGGATCACCGACCGGCTTTGCATGGAGTAAATCCGCCAGTTCAGAAAGTATTGCTGGATGAGGAAATTTCATTGAAACACAATTAAATCAAATAAATCATTGAACCTGGTCTAATCGTCACTCGTCACTCGTCATTTGTCACTTGTCACTCGTCACTCGTCAAACCTTCACCCTCTCTGAATAATCCCCGGTCCTTGTGTCAACTTTGATTGTTTCGCCTTCACCGATAAAGAGAGGAACCTTCACGATGGCACCTGTCTCAACAGTGCTGTCTTTCAAGGTGTTGGTTGCAGTGTTGCCGCGCATGCCAGGTTCGGTATAGGTGATCTTCAGGTGAACGAACGGTGGAAGTTCACAGGTTAGCGCTGTTTCCGTATCAACATGAAACAGGATTTCCACTTCCTGCCCTTCCTTTAAAAACTGGGGGGCATTGATGAGTGTTTCGGGAACATAAATCTGTTCGAACGTTTCGGTATGCATGAAATGATAGTCGGAATTCTCCTTGAAAAGGTACTGGTACTTCCTGCGCTCCACCCTGGCAATTTCGAGCCTGGCGCCCGAATCGAACGTATTGGCAATGACCCTGCCGTGTTTCAGGCTCTTTAACTTGGTGCGTATGAATGCCGGGCCTTTCCCGGGCTTTACATGCTGAAATTCCACGATACTGTATAAATCGTTGTTGAATTCGATGACCAGACCATTCCTGATATCTGCTGTTGTAGCCATAAATAATATTTGAGAATTGAATTTTAAAAGGGCTGCAAAATTAGTTAAAAATCTTGGATTAAAAGTCTTATTTTTG
>JBAXDH010000164.1:0-6713 GCA_037141055.1 bacterium
CCGGCTTCCGCTTCCTGGTCGCAGGCCTGCTTGCATTTACCCTTTTCAACAGCTCGGATGCGTTTCTGCTGCTGGCATTGAAAGACAAGGGCCTTTCGGATACCATGATGATCGGGGTTTACATATTTTACAACCTGGTTTATGCCTTGTTCTCCTACCCGGCAGGGGCACTGGCGGATAGAATCGGTCTTAAAACCACACTGGTTACCGGGTTGTTTATTTTCGCAATCGTATATTCCTGCATGGGTTTTGCAACATCGCTGATTGCTTTTGGGGTACTCTTTTTTCTTTATGGAATCTATTCTGCCTGCACCGAAGGTATCTCCAAAGCGCTGATTTCGAACATGGCGGAAAAGAAAGATACGGCAACAGCCATTGGGTTTTATAATAGCTTTGCCAGTATATTTACACTCCTTGCCAGTTCACTGGCCGGTGTGTTATGGTATTCCATCGGGCCTAAAGCGATGTTTATGATTTCCGGAATTGGTGTTTTTGCAGTAGTTTGTTTTCTGGTGATTGTGTTTCGAATGAAATTTTCCATAAAACCCAACGCAACATGAATAGAATTTTCGGAATAATCCCGGCACTTTCGATGTCCATTGCTTCAGTGGCTCAAACCTATATTCCGATCACCAACAACATGGTGATCCCCAGTTTTTCGAACATCAAGTTCGCAGCCGGGAATTATATTTTTTCCGATGCCGCGGCCGACGGCGTGATCCAGGTGGACGGTGTGCATAATGTGGTCCTCGACGGCGACAGCTGCCGGGTTGACGGTGTCGGGAAAGCCGGCTATATGATCAGGATCACCAATTCAAACCACGTTGTGATCAAAAACTTTGATTCGGTTTTCCGGTATAAGTACGCCGTTTACATTATGAACTCCGATCACATCACCATCAACAACAATGTGTTCTGCCGGAACAAGGTCGACTCTGCCGGGTGGATCGATGTGTGGGCCGATTATACGCAGGCTCTTGGCGGAGGAGTGATGATGTACCAGAGCCGCGCTGCACATATTTACGACAACGTGATGACGATGCAGAACGACGGCGTTGCACTGTATCATTGCGACAGCGTCAACATCCACGACAATGACTTCTCCTGGAACACCTCCTACGGTATCCGGATGTTCTGGACCGATACCTGCCATATATACCAGAATAACTGTGCCCATGTGAACCGCCCGCTCACCGATCCCAGCGACTGCGCTGCTTTGCTCCTGATCATATCCAACGCCAACAGGGTCGAATACAATGATCTCAGTTATTCCGGCGACGGGGTTTTCCTTGGGCAGTACCAGCATTCCAATACACCCAACAACAACTACTTTGCATGGAACGAGTGCTCTTACTCCCCTCATAACGCTATTGAGGCCACATTCGCCGATGGAAACATATACAAGCATAACAACTGCAATTACAGTCATTACGGATTGTGGCTCGGCTACTCGTTTAATACAGTTGTCGACAGCAACAGCATTGTCGGGAATTACCAGTCGGGCATTGCGATTGACCGTGGATTCAGCAATCTCATAACCAACAACCTGGTCAGGAACAACCCGGTGGGCATCGAATTATGGGAAGGCACCCCGGCAACAGGTTATTCAACCTTCCACTCCCAGGATTATCCCATCATGCACAATTTGTTCGACGGCAACACGCGCGCCGTCTCCTCCGTAAACACGAAACATGCAGTAATATTCAGCAATGCATTCGAATACAGCCAAGCGGCCAGCATTTACCTCGACGGGACATCTGCGACCGACACCATCACCGGGAACACATTCCGGATGCCCACCGGTTACCACATTTATAACACCTCTGTATACCCGAAATATGCGCCGGGTAACCTGTTCCTTCCATCGGATACAGCCATGATCAGCGCAAAGATCTTCGATAAAAAGGACAACCCGGCGAAAGGGGAGGTGACCTGGAGCCCTGAATTGCCCGGTCCTCCGGTTGCCTTGCAGATTCTCCCGCCCTGCGACATGGCCGAACCGGGAGCCACCTGGTATGCATATCCGGAGGTAGGGTACCCGGCAAAGGTGAAAATTCCGGATACGGTTTATTTCGACAGTACCGAGAAAAAGATCGGTGCGGCATCCGTCAAACTGGTCACCAGCAGGGGGTATGATCTTGCCATGAATTACCGCCCCGGGGGTGATTCGTTGTCGCGCTGGCATCTCACCGATCCAGATACGCTCTGGTTCTGGGTGCGGACCATCAAACAGCCGCAGTACGGATTCCAGTATTTTTCAGTCAGGATTGGCGACGACCATGGAAACTATTACAAGTACACTGCATCTCCCACATTGCTGAATGCCGCCAACCTGGCGTGGAAGCAATATAAGTTCCCGTTATCAGGCAATTCGCAGTTCTCCAGGTCGGCAACAGGCGCAATGTCCCTTAACCAGGTAAATTATGTTGAAATTCATGCCGATACCTGGGATTATGGTTTCACCCTCTGGGTCGACGGGGTTCAGTTCCAGCCTTGTTCACCCATCACTGGTATTGAGTCTGTTGCCGATCCTGGCAGGAATTCACTGATGAATTACCCGAACCCGTTCACGGAATCCACCAGGATTTCCTTTCAAATAACCCAGGCCGGTCCCGTAAAACTTGAAATTTTCAATTCCCGTGGCGACCGGGTCAGCATCATGACCGACCGATGGCTGACCCCCGGTGACTATGCAGAAACATGGAACATGTCCCGGATCCCGCATCCCGAACCAAGCCTTTACCTCTTGAAACTGAGCACTGCAACCGGGATTGTTACCAGGAAGATGATGTTTGTAAAATAATGAAGGTCATGCAATTAAAAAATAATTGTCTCTTTCTTGATAACTTCGCCCTGTTTCTGCATTCGGCTTTGCTTTCTGGGACAGGAAACTTTCTCTATCTCGCAATTTCGCCATTTCACTATCTTAAAACCTCGCCGTCAGTTTCAGGTTAAACGTCCTCGGCGTGAGGTAATTCGGAACTGCGTATTCCGTGCCGTTGATGTCGGTGATCCAGAGGTACGAAATGGTGTTGCTGATCTGAAGCAGGTTGAAAACGTCAAGGGAAATCCACACGGATTCAAACGCCCGTAACGGGTTCTTCGATGAGAACTTTGTTTGCTGCCCGATAAGCTGTTTTGAGAGGCCGATATCGACTCTGCGATATGGCGGGATTCTTAGGGTCTGCGCGCTTCTTGGAGAATTCGGCGGCCCGAATGGGAGGCCGGTTCCGTACACAAGAGTCAGGTTCATTTTCCATGTCGGAAAACCGGGGATAAAGTCCTGGAAAAAGATCGCCAGGTTCATGCGCTGATCTGTCGGGCGGGGAATCCACGATCCCTGGAAATACTCCTCGGTTTTAAGGAATGATAAACTTGCCCAGGATTCAGCTCCTTTGACAAATTCCCCGTTTATGCGGAAATCGATCCCGGCTGCATATCCGTGGGCGTTGTTGGTGCCGTAATACCGGATCTTCATGTTATCGATCTCGTAGGGGATAAGGTTCTGAATGTTTTTATAATACGCTTCGGTGACAAATTTGAATGGGCGCCCCCATGCCTTGAAATAATAATCGCTGCCTGCAACTACCTGGATGGATGTCTGGGCTTTCAGCCCTGGAATGATGTTCCCCTGCAGGTCGGCCATCTCCCTGAACGTTGGAGGTTGCGAATAATACCCGGCAGAGATCCGGAAGACGGTTTCGCTTTTCCAATGGGGCTTAAAAGAGACATTCACCCGTGGATTGAGCAGGAACTGCCCGTTATAGTCATAATAAATGGTTCGCAGGCCAGCAGTAAGGGAGATGTCGTTCTTTTGATTCTTGAATGTCCATGTATCCTGGATAAAGGCCGATATGCGGTTTGTGCTGACGGTGTTGTTGTTGCGGATGACATTGTAAAGAACAAGGTCGCCATTGGGCGGATGCTGCGAGCCCAGGGAGTCGTGCGGGTGCGGCAGGGAATACCCGGCTGAATCCTGCAGTTCCCATTCGTTGATCGTGTAATTGAAGTTTTCATGCTGGTATTTCAGGCCCCAGGTCATGTTGCTTTTTCCTTTGTCCCAGTAGCCGCGGTGTTCAATGTTGAAGACCGTCCCACTCAGGTAATTCCGGGCATGCTGCAGGTAAGCTCCAACGCCCATGATCTCTGAGATCTGACCCTGTCCGCTGCCCTGGAAAACTTCGAGTTTTCCGAGCCAGTATTCACCTGAAATGTCATATGTTTCCGCTTCATAGGTTTGAAACGCCGAAGAGATCAGCTTCAGGCGGAGGTTTGGCAGAGGCTTGAATGTGAGCGTGGCAGCAGTGAGCCAGTTCTGGTATCCGTCGGATTCACGCCCGTCGAAGTAAATCTTTATTTTGTAGGCCTGGTCGAGGGTTCCGAAACTGGTTTCCCGGGTTTCAGGTATCAGTTTATAGACATTGTCGGTAAAGGTTCCCAGGACGGACAATTCCCATTTTTTGCTGAACTCATAATTCAGCATTCCCTGGATGTCAAAGAACCTGGGTTTATAATTTCCTTTGGTATCGAGGCCTTTGAGAATGTACGAATTTGTTTTATAACGGGCCCCGAGCAGGTAGGAGAATTTTTTGGAGAATGTTCCTTCGAGGTGCGCTGAAGCGCCCATCAGGCTTACATCGAAAGACGCAGCGAATCCGGTGGGTTTTTTATATTTAATGTCGAGGACCGACGACATTTTATCCCCGTATTTTGCATCGAATCCGCCGGAGGAAAAGGATATTCCCGACACCAGGTCGGGATTGAGGAAACTCTGTCCTTCCTGCTGACCCGACCTGACCAGGAAAGGCCGGTAAATTTCGATGTCGTTGACAAACACCAGGTTCTCGTCGAAATTTCCGCCGCGAACGGAATACTGTGAACTCAGCTCATTGCGTGACGACACGCCTGGCATGGTTTTGATCAGGTCCTCCACGCTGGCATTGACGGTAGGAATGAAAGTCAGCACTTTCGGGTCGAGACGGTTGAAGGTGTTGGTGCGCAGTTGCTGGTCCCGGACCTCAATGGATTCAAGCTGTGTTGAAGCTGACCGGAGTATATGGTCGATTTTTTTTCGCTCATTTTCCCGGAGGTTTACGTTCAGGGAATCCGTTTCATACCCGATGAAAGAAAACAAAACCACCGAGGTTTTGCCGGCCGGCACTGCCAGTTCGAAACTGCCGTCTTTGCCGGTAGTCACTCCGCTGTTGGTGCCCATGAGTGCGATGTTGACAAACTGAAGGGGCTGCTTATCGGCACCTTTCACGGTCCCTGAAATCATTGCCTGCTGTGCAAACACAGCCGGCACCTGCACGAGGATACATAAGAGGACTATGAGTGCTGCTTTATTCAAGGTGCGTAATTATTTCAGTCGTTCTTTCTGGGATTTGAATTTACCGTCTTTCCAGGCTTTGATGAATTGAGCCCAGGCGAAAGGGTTGAAAATGTTGAAGGGTTGCTGCTGCCCGAAATAATACAGTTTGCTCGTCTGGTTGTCGATGTAATTCCGGTAATTCATGGAGGCGTCCATCGGGTACTCCTCCGCCCGCATGCGGATGTCGGCTGCCAGCAGGTTTTTTCGGGCAATTTCCAGGTCATCGTCCGGGATTTTTGTCTCCAGAAAAGCCTTTTTGAACTCTTCGAGCGTGGGCCACGGAAAAATAATGGCTGCGGCGAGGGTAAGCGTGTCGGCGGTCATCAGCTGGATCAGCGAATAACGTTGTTTCGTAATGGTGTCGGGGATGATAAAAGATGCCGGTTTAAATCCGATGGCTGTAAAAACCACCGTATCCTTCTGGTGTGCGACAAAGGAAAAATAGCCGTTGATATCACTGGTCGATCCGCGATGGCTGCAGATATCAAGGATTTTCGTGTAAGGCACGGGATTCAGGCTGTCGGCCGTAATGGTGATCCCCGAAAACTGCACCAGGCTGGTGCTGTCATTTTGTTTCTGTGACAGGGCAATGTTGCAAAAAAAAGCCGGGAAGAGCAGGAAAATATAACAGCAAAAGCTCTTTTTCATTCTTGATCTGTTGTTCTTAACTTGTTATAACGCAGAAACCCGGTGCTTATTTTCGGGATGGATGAGCAAAAAAAAATGCTGTCACAGAGTAACAGCATTTTTTACCCATGAAAAAAAAATTATTTTGCAAGATATCCTTTTTCGCGAGCTTCCTTGATGCAGACATAAACGCCTTTTTTATTCATGTGGCGCAATCCTTCAGCGGAAACGCGCAATTTGATATCGCGGTTTTCTTCTTCTACAAAAAAGGTCTTGGTTTGTATGTTCGGGCTGAACCAACGTTTTGATTTCTTATTGGAATGAGAGACTTTGTGTCCTTTAATAGCAATCTTTCCGGTAATTTCACAAATCCTTGCCATGGCGGTTCTTGTTAGAATGGTATTTCAAAATGGAGTGCAAAGATAGAAATTATATTTCAATCTACCAAGGAAGATTAGAAAAAATGCAAAATGCAGGATTTAAAGGGCAAAATGCAAGTCAGGGGGCAGATTAAAACGTATCGTGGCCCCTGCGTTTGTGACAATATCGCGCTCCTACGGAGCGCTGTTGTTCGTTTGGGAGTGAACAGAGATGAATGAATAACGGTGAGTGAAAAGTGAAAAACGAAAAGTGAAAAGCAGACCCACATGGGGGGCCATGTTCCTGCACCAGCAGACCCCCATCGGGGGTCATATTTTGTTAGCACGTATGCCCA
>JBAXDH010000165.1:0-6713 GCA_037141055.1 bacterium
CGTTTGTAACAGGCTTTGCCATGCTTACGATGTCTGTTTCCTGAAAACCTATTTGCCGTGTTGGCCGATCACCTTTTTGCTCGTTTAAATTAACTTGTCCAGTGATGAAGATAGCAGCTACGGAATCGAAATAACAATTTCCGATGCCGGTTAATAGATTTGTTGCACCAGGACCACTTGTGGCCAAAGCGATGCCTGGTTTATTGGTGATACGTCCATATGCATCAGCAGCCATTGCTGCCGCCTGTTCGTGATGCATGCTTACTATTTTAATTCCACCTTCGTGATGAATTGCATCAATGATACGAGTAATCATACCTCCCTGTAATTCAAATACAATATTAACTCCCTTTTGTTTTAAAAAGCGTGCGATGTAGGTAGTTACTTTCATTTCACCTTACTTAGTATCGGTTGATTGTTTTTCGAAGATTTGTTTCGAGGTCAGTGCGATAGATATTTCCAAATTTGCTCACAAACTTTGTATTATCTCCCACCATAAACATATTTTGATTTTTTCGGTAGGGAATCGTTCCGAAATTCAATAACTGTTCTGATCCTGGAATAAATTGAGAAAGTTTATTTAACAACGATCTTATTTCAATTCCAACTCCTGAACAAAGGTTATAGATGCCCGAATGATTTGAATCACATTCAATTACTTTGAAAAGATTGTTAACGAATTCATCACTATGCAGGTAATCATATTTCTGAAGACCATCAGTGAGAGCGATTTGCCTCCCTTGCAATAAATTATTAATGGCGGTAGGTATTAGCCAATTTTCGTCTTCATTGGTTCCGAAAACAGAAAATACACGAATCCAATACCAATCGATTTCATTATCTGTTGCAAAATTCCTTAAAAAATATAGGGTAAGAAGTTTAACTGAACCATAAGCATTTATTGGAATAGGGGTATCGTTTTCATTTACTTTCTCTTTGTAGATGCCATATTCAGCCTGGGAGCCAAGGGTAATTATCTTTTTAGTTCCCGATCTTTTCGCAAGTTCATAAACCTCTGTAGAAAACTTAAAGTTTGATAGTTGAATCTCCCAGTTGTCTCTCTCATTTGCTGAGACGCCTTGCCAGGCAGTATGAATGAATATATCAATTTTTATTTCTGAGTATAGTTCTTTCCAATTAACTTTTTCTGTATTGATCCATGTAATCGAATCATAGAAATCCTTACAACGTTTGAAACTTGAGTGGTTACGGTGAGTGGCATAAACTTTATATCCTTTTTCAACTAAAGATCGGGTTATATTAGAACCTAGAAATCCGGTAGTACCGGTAATAAGGACTGTACTCATACTATTCCCAATCATCAGTTAAAACCTGGTTAACGTTGATTCCACTGCTGATTAAATATCTTTTAAATGATTTTATCATAGCAGGAGGCCCTGAAATAAAAAATGATGACTCAGATTTGCTACTTTGATAGATTTTTGAGATATCCAGAATACCTTCATTGTCTTCGAAAATAGGAATAAAATTGAATTGAGCATTGATTCTTTGCGCTATTTCCAGTTCGGATTTGTAAAGGTTCATATTGTGGTTGCGAAAACCTGCATACAAAATGGGATTTTTGTATTCCGCAAAGGAACTATGATTGAACAGTGAGAGAAATGGAGTAATACCTGTTCCTCCTGCAATAAATACTGTATTTGTTTTGTTGTGGGGTTGTGTAAAAAGATCGCCGTATGGGAGTTTTAAAGTTACCTCACTGCCAGGTTTTAATTCTTGTTGCATTCGGGCGGTAAACCGGCCTTTAACGGCGTAGGTAATTTTAATCATTTCTTCATCAGGCGATGATTGCATGCTGAAACAGCGGGAGTCGGGCCATTGGGCTGCGGGATCGTATTCATCGATGGCGAGGTGCAAAAACTGACCAGGTGAATATATAAAAGGTTTAGCTAATGAACGAAATTCAATGGTATAAACGCCATCAATTGTATTTTTCAACGAAATTACTTCAGCCTGATATTTCTTTATGATCGCCATTAGAAGCTAATTTTATTGATTTTCGGGAATTTCCCAATGGCCGCCCTTTTCAGGTCCGACTCGTATTAATTTTTTGTTTTTTTTAAGCTTCTCGATATCTCTTTGAACAGTTCTGCTTGTTGTGTTCAGTAATTTAGCGATTTGGGCTGCTGAAACCTGTTTGTTTTCAGCTATTAGGTTAAGGATTTTATTTAACCTGTTATCTACGACATTATCTACGACATTATCTATGACATTATCTACGACATTATCGGTGTCAATATCGGTGTCATTGCTTAATAAGGGCACCTGAACCATAAAAATATCTTCTTCCAGAAAGATAACATTATCGCTTCCTGAGTAAGCTTTCGAATATTTAAATACGTTGCGCAAACCGGTGCCCAGTTCTTCGGAACGGCCCATTTGTGTAAATAGTTGCGCCAGGTAGGGGTTTTTAGGGAAAGGTTGAAAGGTGTCAGGGAACAATTGTCCGTATAAATGAGGTTTATTCGCATTTTTGGTTTCCACTCTGTTTTTGTAAATAATGAAAGTTGCAGGAAATGCGTTAGTATATTCACGGTGAATAAGCATATTGGCAATAATTTCGCGAAAAATATTTTCACGCAATGAAATACGTTGATCGCCTTCCAGATAAAATTTGTCAGGTAGATGCTTGGATACAAAATCCATAAGTTTGTCGTAAGCTTCAACAAGGTTGCAACGAATATTTTCACGATCATCGTACCTGTCTAAATTCAGCTTTCGAACCAAGGCGTCTGTTTTGTAATCAGGTAAGGCACTTTGAATCGCTTCGTTTCTGCCAAGCAACAACAAGGCAGCTAATGTATAGCCTTCATTCCCGGTCGACAGATCTCTTCGAAACAATCCTGATGTACTATAGAAATCCTTTTCTGAAAGTTCATTCCAGGGATGATCAGGGCGGTTTAATTTAATAATTTTCCTGACTCTCTGCAATAAACCGGGTACAAAATCTGATTCAGAAAGAAAAGGATATATTGTATTTTCGGAATAAAAGGCATTTTTCCGGATATACATGTTTTTAACCTGCTCATCTGATTTGAGCTCAAAATCACCATCGGCACTGCGGTCAAAAACCTTGCCATTGCATCGGTGTACCTGTGAGGAAACCGGAACAAAAATATAAATCAGCCACTTGCCTTCGTATTTAATAACATTTGATTCAAGCAAAAACGAGGGAGATAATTTTTGAGGATTATTGCTCAGATTTGCAAGGTTTTTAACCAAAACACCGGCAATATCAGGATTAATTCCTTCAACGGTTTTATCATCAGAAATACCCAGCACCACTATTCCTCCATTGCGATTCAGGAAAGCGCATATGGTTTCGAACAGCGTTTCAGGAAGCTTATTTTCGGCTTTCTTGAACTCTACCGAAATTCCTTCCGCTTGTTGTAAAAGTTGCCGGATATTAATATTCATATTACAAATAACCTTTTATAAAGTCCTCAATCACGGCTTCCGAATATTCATACATCTTGTTTGTCAATCCAGGGTATGTTCCCAGAAAAAAAGTGTTGTTCGTTATATAGTCGGTATTTTCGAGATGATCCGCGATGCGCCAGTTTTTACCGATAAACCCAGGTTGTTTGGTCATATTTCCTGCAAAGAGGTTGCGGGTTTCGATGAGATTGGCATTGAAGTGACCTGTTATCTCGTCGCGTTTAAAAGGCGAGGTTTCTTTCAGGGTAACAATAAATGCAAACCATGCCGGACCTGAATGTTCTGTCGGTTCCGGCAGTAAAAAATAATCGGAGTATTTCGCGAAAATTCGTGTCCATTCGTTAAAATTCGCCTTTCTTTGATCACAAAAATGTGGAAGCTTGTCGATTTGGGCTGCTCCTATAGCTGCCTGAATATCCGTCATTTTGAGGTTATAACCAATTTCAGAATACACATATTTGTGGTCGAAACCATAGGGCAGTTCGCCAAACTGTTGCGAGAAACGCTTGCCACAGGTATTGTTTTCACCGCCGGCACAATAACAATCACGGCCCCAATCACGGAATGCACGAACCAGGTTGGCCAATTGCGGATCATTGGTACAGATGGCCCCGCCTTCGCCGGTGGTGATGTGATGAGCCGGGTAAAATGAGATGGTTGAAAGATGCCCGAATGTACCCGTTTTTCTTCCCTTGTACTCACTGCCAAAGGCATCACAGTTGTCCTCGATGACCCACAAATCGTATTCATGGGCCAGTTTCATCACTTCATCGATGTTGAAAGGATTGCCGAGGGTATGTGCAATGAAGACACACCGTGTTTTTGGCGTGATCGCTTTGCGCATCATCTCAATATTGATGTTGTAGGTGGGAATGTCAACGTCAACAAACACTGGCACCAGCCCATATTGGATAATCGGAGTCACGGTGGCAGGAAATCCTGCTGCTACAGAAATGACCTCATCACCAGGCCTGAGTCTTTTGTCACCCAGTTTTTCGGAAGTCAGGGCTGCGAATGCCAGCAGGTTGGCGGAAGAGCCTGAATTGGTGAGCAATACATGTTCAATGCCAAGGAATTCGGCTATCTTTTCGGCAAATTCTTCTGAGAATCGGCCTTCCGTCAGCCAGAAGTCCAGAGAGGCATTGACGGCATTGATCATCTCTTTTTCATCGAAGACACGGCCAGCATAGTTTACCTTTGATTTACCTGCCACAAAATCTGAATTTGCAAACTTTGCCTGGTAATATTCAGCTGTTTTGGCAATAATTTCATTTCTTATCTTTTGGGAATCTGACATATTCTCTATTTCACTAATTTATAATTGCAATTGACAAATTATCGTCAGATAAAACAATAGTGATCTCAAGATGATGAGTTGAAGTAACTTTCTATCTGATTTTCTGTAAATTTTCTGATGTCCTGTCCTTCCATAAAAGCTTTATTCCATCTTACGATAGCCTTAAGCGTGGTTCCTATATTCCATTTTGGAATCCACCCAAGTTGAGCTTTTGCTTTTGAGCAATCTAGTTTCAGGTAGTTGGCTTCATGGGGTTGAGGGTTGTTGTCGATTTCAAAGGAGGCGCCAGCTCCCCAATAATTGCATATAGTTTGAGTAATCCATTCAACGTTTTGAGCATCTTGATCATCCGGGCCGAAATTCCAGCCTTCTGCAAAATCTGGTCCTTCAGTAAATAGCTTTTCACACAATGCAAGATACCCGGATAAAGGCTCCAAGACATATTGCCAGGGCCGGATAGCAAACGGACTGCGGATTTTAACTTTCTCGCCATGGGTAATGGCACGGATAAAATCCGGGATCAGCCGGTCAGTGGCCCAGTCGCCACCACCGATTACATTTCCGGCGCGCGCAGAAGCCAAAGCCACCCCATGAGCCTGGTAATCTTTTGGATTGAAAAAGGAACTTCTGAACGAAGAAGTTACAAGTTCAGAACAACCTTTGCTGTTCGAGTATGGGTCATAACCACCCATGGGCTCATTCTCACGATACCCCCATTGCCATTCCTTGTTTTCATAGCATTTGTCGGTGGTAACATTGAGAATAGCTTTCACACTGCCAACCTGCCTGGCTGCATCAAACAGGTTCACAGTACCCATCACATTAATCTCATAGGTTTCACGGGGATTATTATACGATTCTCTCACGAGCGGTTGGGCGGCCATGTGGATGATGATCTCAGGCTGTATCTCTTTCAGTGTTTGTAATAAAAGATCATAATCCCGGATATCGCCAATATTCGAAGACATCAGTTCCCCGACGTTTGCCTCAACAAACAGGCTTGGATTTGTTGGCGGCTCGAGGGCATAGCCGTAAACATCTGCACCGAGTTTATGGAGCAACAAACACAGCCAGGAACCTTTAAAACCCGTATGCCCGGTAACAAGTACCTTCCGGCCTTTATAGATGTTGTTAAATAATCCGGTTATCATTGTTTCGTGTAATTCGGAAAAATTCGTGCAATTCGTATTTTTACCATTTAATCCAGGGCGCTTTGTTTTTTTCGATGAGTTCCTCCAGTTGGGTTTTATCACGCTGGGTGTCCATGGGTTTCCAGAAGCCTTCGTGTTTGTAAGTAAAGAGCTGACCTTCACGGGCCAATCCTTCGAGGGGGTCCCTTTCGAAGATGATATGTTCGTCATCAGGAATAAAAGCGAATACTTCGGGCTGACAAACAAAAAAACCTGCATTGATCCATGCCCCATCACCCTGTGGCTTTTCCTGGAAGGAAAGGACCTTATTATTTTCATTCAGGATCAATGAACCATAGCGACCTTCAGGTTGTACGGATGTCATTGTTAATGCCTTGCCGTGGCTTTTGTGGTATTTGATTAATTCCTCAATGTCGATATCACCTACGCCATCGCCGTAGGTAAGCATAAAAGGTTCATTCCCGACATAATCCCTGACTTGTTTTATGCGATGACCAGTCATGGAATCGAGTCCCGTATCCACCAGGGTTACTTTCCATGGTTCAGCATGACTATTATGGTGTGTCGTAGTATTTGTGGTCATATCGATTGTCAAATCAGAGGTATGCAAAAAATAGTTTGCAAAAAACTCTTTGATCATATAACCCTTATAGCCACAGAGAATAATAAACTCATTAAAGCCATAGTGGGAATAGATCTTCATAATATGCCACAGGATAGGTTTACCACCTATTTCGACCATTGGCTTAGGCTTAAGATCAGTTTCTTCACTTAATCTTGTTCCCAGTCCGCCTGCTAAAATTACT
>JBAXDH010000166.1:0-6675 GCA_037141055.1 bacterium
GTTAACCGATAAAGAAGGAAGTCAGGTAGTTGCAACTTTGTGCATTAAGGGGAGCTGAAAATCAACCACTTACAAACGACGTAAGTGGTTTTTTTATGTCCACGCCAGAAATACACCAGAACATGGGGAAAATCACAATGCTGATAATGGGTGAAATCCAAGTTCGACTCCTTTCCATTCTGACATCCTTTGAAACGATATTTCCGTTTATTTTTAAACGAAATCGGACAATCTTTGAAGACAATATTATACGCATTTTCGCGCACATTAAGCGATAATGCTGATAAACATAGCCTAATATTGGCCTAATCCTACACGGGAAGTTTCTTCTTTAAAAATATAATCATTTTTATTAGCCCACATATTCAGACACTTAGCTGATTTAAATCATTTGAATTCAATTTCATACCATTTCCGGTATGCTTTTAGCTTATACCGCTATAAGTCAACAGGTTTGACCATCCTGGGCCGATGGTAATAGGCTGGTTTTGATGTATTAGTATCATTAATATATATTGATATACTGACATCAGCACAAAATGGTCGTAGGATTCGTATTTTTCATCTAACCTAAAAATCAGAAATTATGAAAAAGAATGTACAGTATTTTGCGTCATTTATAATGCTTATTCTGTTGGCGACATCATGTGCTTCAGTCGTCAAAATTCCAAAATTTACATCGGTTGAAAATATTATTGACTTAAAACCGGGAATGACTTATGTTGAAGTTGTAAATAAACTTGGTTCGAAACCCTATGATGTTTTGTTTTGTCAACAAGAAGGCTTCACAATGTATTTGTATAAATACAAAGTTATCCAACGGGAAATCGATCCTAAAAATATTGATATGAAAGGTTTTGAAACAACTGGGTCTGAAAAATATTTAGGAGAGATGAAAGATGTATGGTTGATAATGGATAAAAATAATGTTCTGGAATCATATGTCACAGTAACCGGTAAAAAAGATGGGGCTGTCACTTTGTTAATAAACAATACCATATATACCATATCGATGGATAAAGGGAAATACAATTTGATACCAACCACAACCGAATCTAAAGAGGAGACCGGTAATTTTCTGACAGGAAAAAAAAAGAAAAAATAGGATCAATTGAGGATCAGCTAAAGAGCCCGACGGATTTTACCAACCTCATCTGGCCCTTTTAAGTCTAGCAGGGGAGCTTCAGGATCAACCACCTACGATGAATTTCGTAGGTGGTTTTTTCGTTCACGCCAGAAATACGCCAGAACATGGGGAAAATCACAAGGCTGATAATGGGTGAAATCCAAGTTCGACTCCTTTCCATTCTGACATCCTTTGAAACGATATTTCCGTTTATTTTTAAACGAACTGACAGGATTTAGGTCGTCAGATGGGTCGGGATTTCCAATGTGACAGAAAATCAATTTTTAATGAAGGAAACTTTGCAAAGTCTTGACCTGGATTGATATTTAAATTCCCAGGTATTACCGCCATTGGATGTGATCATAATCTTCCCTGTCAGGGAGAGACTACTTTTAGCCACAATAATAGCCTGATTCCTGTCATAATAATCAATGCCGAAAAGGTACATGGCACCCGGACCCGCTGAGGATTGAGTTGTCCATGATGTACCATTGTCAGTAGTGATATAAATGCCATCATAGTCAAAGGCCCCCCACCAGGTTTGTGCAGTCAGCATTGTAAGACAGTTAATGTCGGCACCTTCTGTGCCTCCGGTCCCGGGTACCGAATCATTCTTCCAGGATTGTCCTGCATCAGCACTGAACAGATAATGAGCTTTTACTCCATAAACAATGATATGATTTGGATCAGTTGCTTTTACACCGATCCATTCATTCCTGTTATAATTGTTTTCAGGGACAACTGAATCCCAGGTCAGACCCCCGTCTGATGTTCTGGCAATAAAACCTCTGGCCCCAATTCCTCCGGCAACATAAGCGATTTGTGAGTTGATGGCATATACCCCCTGCATCAATCCATTGTGAAAGAAAGCAGTATCAAACATGATCCAGGAATTACCACCATCCTTTGAATGATAGACTATCCCTTTATCACCGCTTATCCAGATATCACTGGAACCCACCATGGAAATGGATGACAGATCGGCTATCGACCCGGTGTTTGGACCTGTTATGCGAGCCCAGGTTTTTCCTCTATCAATCGTTTTTAAAATGCGGTTACCCGTACCCACTGCCCATACATTATTGGTATCAATAGCCCAAACATCCATTATATTAACTCCCAGTAAGGCTGGCGATCCTTCACCCTGCCTGTGCCATGTAACGCCGCCATCCTGTGTAAACAAAATCATTCCATAATGGGTGCTGTCTTCATCTCCTACAACCCAGGCATATTTCATTTTAACAGGTGTCGGAACCGGTTCATTATTTTTGTTCCTGCAGCCGTTAAGGAATACAAACTGGCTTGACAGCGCCAAAAACAGAAATAAAGCCAATAATCTTGTTGTCTTCATTATAATTATTTTGAAATTGATCAGAGTTGAAAAAAATGTATGGGAAATTCAAAAGTAGCACTTTTTACCACATTTGACAGATAAACTTGTTCAGATGTTCCGTGGAAAACTTATTGACATTCTGAAATTGATTAAGCACTTTCGTACCAGTAAGGAAAAACAGCCGCTATGATTGGAAAAACCGGAGCTCCTGACCACCCTCTGCCGATTTTGGCTGCCCACCTCAACTTGTTAATATCCAACACGTAGGGTTGGTCCATTTATTTCAGCAAAGACTGGTCAATGCAAGCGTTTTTTCCACCCCACTTGACAAACCGGCAGGAATGTCGGCTTTTTCTTTGACAGATAAGTGATGCAGAGGTTGCAACAGGTTACCTCGTAAAAAGTTTTACGAGAGGCTCGTTGACATAATAATTTCCCACCCCAAATTTTCTTTTTGTAAGCAGTCCATCCTCCGCCAATCTGTTGAGGTAGGCGGCTGCGGTTATCCGCGAGACATCCAGCTCCTTCTGAATGAACTCAATTTTTGTATACGGATGACGGAACAAGTTGTTAATCAGTTCCTGACTGTAAAATTTGTAGTTTGATCTTATTCTATGTTTATAATCCATCATTAACCTCTTAATTTCAACGATGAGGGAGATGGTATCCAACGAGGTCTGTTCGATCCCGTCAAGCATAAAAAGAATCCAGGATTCCCATTCCTGTTTCTCTCTTACATTTTGGAGTAGCTGATAATATTGGTTCTTATTGTCAATGATGTGCCGGCTTAAATAAAGTACAGGCGATAGAAGCAGTGAATGAAGGATAAGATATAAGATATTGATAATTCTGCCTGTCCGGCCATTCCCATCGTAAAAAGGATGGATACTCTCGAACTGAAAATGGATGACCGCCATTTTTACAAGCGGATCAGCATCGCACGGTAATTCATTGTTAATAAATGCAACCAGGTTGCTCATTGCTGCAAGAATCTCATCATAATCCTGCGGCGGAGTGAAGACCACCTCCCCTGTCTGCGTGTTCTTTAGTACGGTTCCTGGCAACCTCCTGTAACCGGCCTCATTATTTTCAAGTACAGATTGGATCTTCAGAATGTGGTTGGCAGTTATCATTTTGGATTGCTCTATCAGATTGAAACCTGTCCTTAAAGCTTCAGCATAGTTTTGAACCTCTTTGGCCGCAGCCGACTGCCATCCTGCCAGATTCAATTCCGCGGTAAATAATTCATCCTGGGTTGTAATTATATTCTCGACGGCAGAACTGTCTTTTGCTTCCTGTAACCCCAGTGTATTCAGCAAAATAGATTGGTTTGGAATAGTGCTGCCGATTCCTTTCAGTTCAGCCAGTGCACGGTGTGCGGCAGGTAGTCTCTTCAGAATTTTTCTTGATTCAAGTTCATAATCAGGTGGAAGCAATATTGGTTTCCAGGGAACATTCGCTTGTATGGTCCTCATGTGATGGGTAATTTGAAATCCGTTTACAATAACTTATCTATTGAATAGAATTTTCAATTTTCTTTGCAAATATACGACTGAATGTAAAGAATATTGGATTTTCTTTACATATGGTTTCTAAGTTGGTATAAATCAAGAGACGAAGTACCTGATTGCTTGCAACTTTGTCCAGTAAAGGGAGTCTTACTGGACATTAAATTGAAATATTGAGCTTTATCTCACCTGAAAGAACTTTTTGAATATACTCTTTTTGTTCCTGGAAAGATTTACCTGCCAACTCCCTGGCAATTTGTTCCTTAATTTTTCTAAAATATAAAACGGAATCAAATTTTTTCTGAATTTCTGTGTCAGTCTTCATATTTCAATAATTCTTTAGGGCTTCGTATTTCAATTGGAGGGTAGCCAAGTTGGACAGGCCGGTGGAGTTGACCATCCCTGGCCGATTCTCATGGACC
Source organism: bacterium (assembly GCA_037141055.1). Lineage (GTDB taxonomy): Bacteria > Bacteroidota > Bacteroidia > Bacteroidales > FEN-979 > CAIVAT01. The sequence continues at coordinate 4,390 of JBAXDH010000166.1, forward strand.
CCTCTTATACATAGATTGTTAAATGGTTAAGGTGGTCAATCAAGATCGGCGCAATGCTGTCAGTATTACCGGCCTGTCCAATATCATTACGGATTGACCAACAACCAGAATTCACCTTCTATGGTATGGGCGATTGGCATCTTGCACTGTGAATTTAGTTGAATGTTATCTTCATTCAGTGTTCCTGAAAAAGTGCCGCGAACTGCTGAGCCCTTGCCGGTATATTCCGCCAGGGTTGCGGTAGCATTGCCGTATCGGCTTCCACGGGTACAGGAAGTATCTGCGTTGAGCGTCCTTTGCTCATAACTCATCGTGTATTCTAAATCGGGTATTGGCCAGAACGAGAAATTCTGATCTCCTCCGGTGGGGCCATTCAGGATCCTCGTGGTCACCGAAGGATTGGTGAATGCCAGGGTGAATATATTTTTATTTGAAGATACATCATCCATATCAGCAATAATTTGAAAGTCTCCCTGGTCCACAAAACAATTAATCCGTGTTTTAGAGCTGGTATCAACCTGTAAGTATTTATATTCCTGTCCATCAATTTTCACCAGCAAATAATAATCATCAGCTACCGTAATGTTGGATGTAATAAAGAATGCAGCCGTAATTCCCGACTTGTTTTTGACTGCCAGCTGAACCGTAACCGCTACCGGGTTGTTAGCCGGCACCTGGTCAGGTGCTTTATACGTGGCACCTGTACCGGAAGGATTCAGCGACCCGTGGCTGTTCGAAACCGGCGCGACTGTTCCGTTCATGGTCCATTGCTTGATTCTGAATTCCACCAACTTCGATGCATAGGGTGGAACAGCCGCTGAAACAGGAGTCAGAGGATAAAGCACATCGAGCCCATCATCTTTGATTTTAACCAGGGGCGCCAATTCATCATCCTCTTTTGCCAGGTCCCCCCTGAATCCGGTCACTTTCAATAGTAAGGAAGCACCTGTTCGAATTGTGGATGAAGAAGGGGTTAGTGATAAGTCAATGAACCTTCCCAGCAACCAATCGCTGAAATGTGTTGCGGTGACAGCAACCGTTTTCGCATTTTTATCCAGGACGCTTTTCAGCAGGGCATTCCAGCTACGATCGCCGGCCTGGGTAACAATCCAGAGAAAGTCTTCAGGGGACTGCTGTAAAAGCTGTTCATCATAATGAAATGTGAGTACAACCGGTTTGGCGAAAGTAGTTCCTTCCGGCAGCAAACGGTAGCCGAAGCCAAGACCCAGTGGTGCATTATTGGTAACGGGTTGAATTGAAATTGTTGTGGCGGATGACAAGGCATCAGCGGGGATGGTTAGCGTTAATCTTCCATCAGCCGAGCGAAGTGTTCCGCCTGACGGGCCAATCGTGGTATCTGACAGTACTCCGGTTGGTGTGCCGATATCCGTGATTATCGGACCACTGTCTTCCGCGACAGAGGATGAACCGCTCTTTTTACATGATATTAAAAAGGTCGTGGAAACGAGGATTATGACTGATAATTTAAGAAATATGTTTGTTGTTTTCATAGCATTTCGGTTTAAAATTAAGTACAAAACTGGTTGACCGGGATCACCTGATTCCCGGTGATGTATAACGCGCAAAAGATCATATTGACGTATATTTTACTATAAACGACCCATATGGTTAACTGTCCTGTTTTAACATATATGATACACGAGAATGACATATACAAAGATATTCATTATTGCATTGGTATTGTATTGTTTTCATCTCCTTAATGAATATATTCTGCTTTTCGACATGGCAATTTCATTCATATAAGAGTCGTTTGTTCATCGCCCTGGACAAGCCGATGGTTATGACCACCCTTCGGCCGATTTTAAAGACCAGATTCCAGTATGGGGAACAATAGGAAATCAAACACTTACATCGTTCCGTAAGTGGTTTTTTTATGTCCACGCCAGAAATACGCCCGAAGCGGATGAGATTTTTGGTTTTTGATTCCTTTATCCAATCTAACCCACAATTATTGACTAAAACAGGAATACGCAGATAGTTAAAACTATTTTTCGCGTTTAAATCACAATCTCAGAAACTAAAGAACACATAAACAAAGTGTTGACCTTGATAGTTGAGCAGGAAACATTAGCCCGAATTTTTAAATTTTAAGATTGGGTTACCCGGTGGCGAAGTCAGGATTATATTTTAACAAGTGAAGCCTTTCCGATATTCTACCCGTAACACAGTTCAAGAGACATGTTAAGGCTGTTTATGGTTATCTTTATAAGATTCTCATTATATAAATTTCTTTTGCTATAATTTTTTCTCAAAAAGAAAATC
>JBAXDH010000167.1:0-6470 GCA_037141055.1 bacterium
ACCTGTAACACCGGGGAGGTTGCCGGAATGGAGGAAGTAATGTGACAAAATGGCGAAATAGCAAAATGGCGAAATAGCGAGATGGAGAAAAGAACCTACCTGCGTGACATCCTCAGCTACCTGGGCAGCAATCTTTCGGTTACGTTCAGCAACCTGGCCATCGGGATCATCCTGACTCGGCTGCTGGGAGCAGCAGGCTTTGGCCTTTATTCGGCCATCATCGTGGTTCCGATCATGGTCATCGGCTTTACGCAACTGGGCATCCGCCGCAGCGCCATTTACCATATCGGCAACAAACTCCTTCCAGAGGACCATATTATCTCCGCACTTTTCCTGCTGCTGCTCTGGACCAGTGCCCTGAGCATCCTCATCTGCGGTTTCGTCTATTTCTTTTCCGAATCCCAGCCTTTCGATCCGTTGATAATTGTCCTTGTACTTCTTACAATCCCGCTGCTGCTCACCAATGTTTTTGCCGGGGGAATCTTCCTGGGGAAAGAAGACATCAAAAGGGCGAGCATCCTGAATGCCGGCCCAACCATCATGACCCTGCTGCTTACTATCCTTTTCGTATGGGGGCTGAAAATGTCGGTACTCGGGGCTTTTGCCGCCATTGCCCTGGCTAATTTCATCATGTTTTTCATAACCTACCGGATCATAATCGTGCAGTTCAGGTACAACATCACCTGGAAATACCATGAGGGAATCATGAAAAGCATGGTCAAGCTCGGGCTGGTGAATGCCATCGCGATTTTCATCATGCAGCTGAATTACCGGCTCGACATCCTGATGCTGAAGAAACTTTCAACCCTGGAGGAGGTCGGATTTTATTCCCTTGCCATGCAGATTGCGGAGCAACTATGGCATATCCCCTACGCCATTGAATCCATCGTGTTAAGCCGCAGTGCCAACTCCACCGACGATCAGCCGATACATCGCACCGTTGCCTCCATATTCAGGGTTTCGCTGCTCATCGGGCTTGTAAGCGGTATTTTGATTTTTTTCATTGCGCCGTACCTTGTTCCACTTGTATTCGGCAAAGAATTCGCGCGAAGCGTGGCCATGATCCAGATTGTACTGCCTGGCATACTTGTTCTTGTTGGTTTCCGCATTTTGAACAGTCGCCTAACCGGGATGGGAAAGCCCCAGATTGCCATTTACACCTTCCTGCCGGCCCTGGTAATCAACTTTATTCTCAACCTGTTCCTGATCCCCCGGTTCGGGGGAATCGGAGCGGCATGGTCCACGAATTTCAGCTATGCTGCCGGTTCAATTATTTTCGTGATTGTTTATTCACGAATGGTTAAAATGCCCCTTCGGGAGATATTCCGATACAGGGCGAGTGACTTCTATTTTTTCCGGGATATCAGAAAAAGGATGATCAACAGAAGAATAAACGGGTAATTCGGCCTATTCGTCGGCAAATTTGTTATGGTCGTCTAAAATCTCGTGCTGTTATGCTTTTAACAATTACATTTGTCTCAGATATTTCGAGCGTATAAGGGAGTTTTCTTGTTTTTTCATGTGCGCAACTCTTTCAGCCGATTCACAAACTTGTCGATCTTGCAACTCTATCACTCACTCCTCTGAAACCGACAGCCGGGAATCGTTCTGATCATAAATCGACTTGTAGACTCCCTTTTTTTACCTCAATTTATTGCCGGGCTTGTTCCCGGCTTTTTTTTTATTTTTCCCTGCTGAAAAATTCGTTGATCGTGTGAACAATGAACCTGACATGGTTCTTTCTGAGGGAATTGTAAAAGGGTAGCCGGAGAATGGTGGCGGAGAACCTGTCGGTATTTTGAAGTTCGCGGCCATCATGTTTATCCATAAAATAAGGGCTGGAATGGAGTGGGAGGTAGTGGAAGAGGGCAATGATACCCCGTGCCTTCAGGTACGCCATCAGGTTATCCCTGGTTTCTCCGGTTTTAACCGTGATGTAAAAAATATTGCCGTTCACTGTTGCAAAGTCGGGGACAACCGGGCATTTAAGAACCCCTTTCTCTTCGAGGGGCCTGAGCATTTCAAAATAATTCCACCAGACTTTTTTACGACTGGCCTGGATCCTGTCGAACCGGACAATCTGGGCATAGAGGAATGCGGCCACAGCATCGGACGGGAGGTAGGAAGATCCGAGATCCACCCATCCGTACTTATCGACTTCCCCCCGGTAAAAGGCGGCCCGGTTGGTTCCCTTTTCCCAGATGATCTCGGCTCGTTTTTCAAATTGCCTGTCATTCACAATGAGCAATCCTCCTTCACCCGCGATGATGTTCTTTGTTTCATGAAAGGAAAATGTTCCGAAATGACCGATCGACCCAAGGGGTTTGCCCTTATAATACGAATCAATGGCATGCGCAGCATCTTCAACAACGAATAAGCCGTTGCGGCCGGCAATGTCCATGATGCGATCCATGTCGCATGCCAGGCCGCTGTAGTGAACCACCACAATGGCCCTGGTTTTCGGCGTGACCAGCTTTTCAATTTCAGCCGGATCGATGTTCGGAACATCCGGAAGTGTGTCTGCAAAAACCACTTTGGCACCCCTTATCAGGAATGCATTGGCGGTGGACATAAACGTAAAGGATGGCATGATCACCTCGTCGCCCGGCTCAATTCTGCTGAGAAGCGCTGACATCTCAAGGGCGTCGCTGCAGGATGTGGTCATCAGAACTTTTGCAAATCCAAACCGTTTTTCAAAAAAAGCATGGCATTTTTTGGTATACACGCCGTTACCGGCAATTGTTCCCGAAAATTTAGTCTTTATCAGGTGCATGAGAGAGAACCAGGGGACGAAAGGCTTATTGAAGGGAATATGCATAATGAAATGGCGAAATGGCGAAACAGTAAGATGGCGAAATTAATGCATTTTTTTCTTTCCTGACAGGCGTTTCAGCATTTCCGACCAGGTAAGCTGGTATATCAGCCAGATTACCTTATCGGTAATTTTCAGATAAATCGTGCGTTTGCGGTTCTTCCACTCAAAGTTGGAATCTACTGCATCAGGGTGTGAATCGGAAATATTCTCAAAAAACATGCGGCCGTAGTTGTAGTTGCTGGCGTATGCCCAGTAGGCTGTCATAAAACTCCTTGTATTCCATAAAGTCCTGAACATCTTCCTGCGCATGGCCTCCTTGTTGTATAAACTCAGCCATATTTCGCGCATTGCAGATTCCAGTTCAGCCGGATTCATGTTTGGCATCAGCAGGGCGGCCCTGGTATTATCATATTGCTGCCAGTCTTCAGGATAATTATTCAAAATAATCCTGTTTTGTGCTTTCATCCGGTTGAACAAAATCGTTCCGGGCAGAGGTGTCAGGATGGTGGTCTGGAACGAATCGAGCGAACTGTTCCTGATAAAATCGCGTCGGGCATACAGATCCTCAATTTTATCACTGTCCATTCCGAATATCATGAATCCCAGGATACCAATTCCATGTTTGTGAATTTTTCTAAATATTTTCCCATATGAATCAACACCTTTTTTAAGATTCAGGTTTTTCCTGACATCCCTGAGCGCCTCGGGAGTTTCAGCCTCCACACCCAGCAGGATCATGTTGCACCCGCTTTTCCTGGCCCAGTAAAGGACCTCCTCGTTGTCGGCAAAATTTAAAGCCGCCTGGGAAAACCATACTTTTTTTATTCCTCTTTCAATCATGCCTTTAAACAGCCTGATCGCGCGCTCATCCGCTCCTTTTTTGTTGTTTACAAGATTGTCGTCCACAAAAAAAAGCATTGGCCGGGTGGTTTCTTCGAGTTCATCCAGAACGTCCTCCACTTCGCGTTCACGGTAGGTTTTTCCGCACATCTGAGTTACGGAACAAAACTCGCATCCGTTGGGACATCCGCGGGAGGTTTGTACAAGATCATAGACATAGGGATATTTATAGATATCCCGCCTCACACGGGGAATGTCATGAATGTCGGTGAATCCTCCGTCATAACGCCGCTGCGTTTTACCTGATTCAAAATCTGCCAGAAATTCAGGCCATGCGCCTTCAGCCTCACCGGTAACGACAGTATCAACATAATCCAGCAACTCTTCGGTAAACATCGATGCATGAATCCCCCCCATCACCGTGTGGATGCCTGCTTCGCGGTATATTGCGGCAATTTCATATGCCCTGTGGGCATTGGCGGTAAAGCCTGTAAGGGCAACCAAATCGGCAGGTTTGAAGGTGAAGTCCTCAAAACTCTCATCCACAAATTCCAGTTCCCAGTGGTCGGGAGTCAAGGCTGCAACAATCCCCAAACCCAATGGCATAAACCGGGTACTTGGGTCCATGGTGAACCCTTTGCGTTTTTTGTTGACAGGATTTATGAGGAGCAGTTTCCTGCGCTGACCGATTTCCATTGAAAAGAGTTATGTTTTTATCATTTTGGACTGCAAGTTAACATAAAAAAGAGATTTCGGTTTTTGCATAAAATACGTTTTCCCTCGCAATTGTTTTACTTTTGCCCTGAATTCGGACTAAACGATAAAATATCTCTTATGAAAACAGACGATCTGAGTAAGATTCCCATGTTTTTTATCCTCGGGCGGCCACGCTCCGGAACCACATTGCTCACCACGCTGTTCAATGCTCATCCCAATATCCGGATCGCACCTGAGTTTCCCATTTTGTTTTTTTTATACCAGCGGTTTAAGCATGTAAAGCACTGGGATGAAGCCAGCATCCGGTCGTTTGTCGAACATGTTTTTTACTTTTCAAAGTTCAATATCCGGCGGGTTGAGAACCTGAAACTTGACAAAGAGTTCATCATCAGCGAACTGCTAAAATATAAAGATGCCGGATCGATCCAGCTCTTTTTGAAAAGCATCAATTATTACGCATATTCGGTTTTTGACAAGGGAGAGACCCTCTGGATCGGCGATAAGAATCCTGTTTATTCGATGTCAACCGACCGCCTGAGAAAAATTTTCCCGGATGCAAAATTCATCTGCATCATCCGCGACTACCGGGATAATTTTATTTCCATTAAAAAACTTGCCGAAAAAGATGTTGCCGTTGAAGCTCCGGCGCTGAACCTGCAGGTAAACAGGTGGCGGATCTTCACCCGCCTGTTTCTCAGCCTCAAGCGACGTTTTCCCGACAAATATTACATCCTGCGGTATGAGGACCTGGTATCCGACCAGGAAACCACCTTCCGGTCCCTGTGCGATTTCCTTGGAATTACCTATGATCCGTCGGTATTCGATTTCCACAAGAAGAAAGAAGAGACCGTAAACACTTATGGCACTTTTATTTACGAAAAATTTCACGAAAACCTCATGAAGCCGGTCAATACCAGCCGGATGAACACCTGGCAAAGTGTGCTTACGGAACAGGAGGTGAGGATGGCAGACCAGATTGCCGGGAAGTATGCCGACCAGCTGGGCTATGAAAGAAAAAACAAGCGATTCAGCCCCGGGTTGTATCTTAAATCGGGGCCGGCGCGAATATATAACCACATCCTGCTGAAGGTGATGGTTTTTGGCACTTATCTGCCCCACAAAGTAAGCCAGTGGTGGTTTATTAAAATGCAGGTTTTACTTAAGATTTACATGCGGATTGCAGGCAGGAAAAATGGATGACGGGACCCTCCCCTGCGCTATGCGGAGGGAGGATTCGGGGGTGAGTCCGGAGTAACCCTGCGATCATCGAACTCGCCGTTTACATAACGCTGCATCAGTTTAAAGCGCTGCAGTTTGCCACTGGAGGTTTTCGGGATTTCATTCGATTTTATCAGCACCAGTTCATCCACTGTAATTCCGAGGTTGCTGCGAAGCAGTGCCCTGAGCCTTTGAAATGTATCCATGGCTTTTTGTTCAGGCACGCCGGCAATGAACACAATGACAACATCCTGGCCGGACTCCCTGCCTGTAATGGCTCCGAAACAAACCTTGCCATAATTGATCTCATCCAGCGAGCACGCCATGGTTTCAAGGTCGTTGGCAAAATAGTTCCGCCCATTTTTAAAAATTATATCCTTGTGCCTCCCGCTGATGTAGAGCTGCCCCTCAAAAAAGAAGCCGATATCGCCTGTGCGGAGCCACTCACCGCAAAAAGCATCTGCTGTGGCTTTGGCTTTTTTGTAATAGCCCTTTGTGATGCCGGCACCCCGGAGCTGAATATATCCTGATACTCCATCTTCAACAGGCTGGTCCTGTTCGCCTACAACCCGGATATCAACATCATTCAGCGCAACCCCAACCCCTGAAAGAATTCGTGCTTCATGGTCGGAAAAGTCAACAGGCAGCGCCCTGTTTTCACGGTCAAGCAACGTGGCATTGAAGGCCCTGATCACAGAGGGCTGCATCAGTGCGGTGAAGGAGATGGCAAGTGTTGCTTCTGCCATGCCGTACACCGGCATCATGGCTTCAGGCCTGAAGCCATAGGGCTCAAGAGCTTCCACAAAGGCCTGCATGATATTAACAGAGATGGGTTCAGCCCCGTTGAGCATCGCTTTCATGGGTGAAAAATCCCAGTCAA
>JBAXDH010000168.1:0-6304 GCA_037141055.1 bacterium
CCTCCCCAAACGGGGAGGGCGACCCCACCCCTGACCCCTCCCCAAACGGGGAGGGGAAGTTCCGTGAATAAGCGTTTTCCGGTAATTATTGCGTTTGACCCGCATGGTGACGGAGCTTTGCCCCTGACAAAGTATAAAAGCCTGGCTGAGAAATATGGATTTATCATGGCCGGGTCGAATGATTCGAAGAACGGGTTGCCGCAGGAGGAGATTCGGACGATCGTGGGTGCCCTGATGCTCGAAATCCGCTCCAAATATCCAGTAGATTCAAACCGCGTTTATTTGATGGGATTCTCCGGTGGCGCCCGTGTGGCGGCAATGGCTGCACTTTGCCAGGTTCGGGTAAATGGCGTTATCGGCTGCGGTGCCGGGTTTGCGGGCGGCGATCAGCCTGTATTGTACAAATTCGATTATTTCGGCATTGCCGGAACCGCCGATTTCAACATGAACGAGCTGCTGCAACTCCGCGAGCCTTTGTCGCAGGCAGGCTTCCGCCAATACATCACCACTTTCAGCGGTATACACGAATGGCCCCCCGCTCCCGTGATGGAGGAGGGTTTTCAATGGATCACCCTGAATGCCATGAAGGACGGAACGATGAAAAAGGATGATGCCTTCATCAGCGGAGTGATGAAATCCATTGAAGCCAGGATGAATGAATCCATGCGAAAAAACCAGTTCATTGCTTCAGCCGATGCCTGCCGCGAAGCAATTTCATTTTCGGATGGACTGACCGGGTCTGATTTGTTCAAGGAGAAACTGCAGTACCTTGAAAATCTTCCTGGCTATCTCGGCCAGGTTGCCAGTCAGCGCAAAGCCATGGAAAAGGAGCAACTGGAGAAAAAGGAACTTGCCGAAGCCCTTCAGGCGAAGGACCTTCCATGGTGGAAATCATGGATCACGCGTCATTCGTCACCTGGCAACAATAAAGAAAAAATTAACCCCGAGGATACGCTTAAAAACCGCAGGCTGCTGTCATTCCTGAGCCTCTATTGTTACATGAATGCCAATGCAGCAATTTCGCAGCAAAATGAACCTGCAGCCATCAGGATCGTGGCCATATATGAAATGGCCGATCCGGCGAACCCGGAGCCCTATTATATGCGCGCCATCCTTTTAGCCCGCCGGTCAGAAAATGAGGCTGCCATCTCCCAGCTGAAAATTTCCGTCGCCAAAGGATTCGCCGACAAACACCGGCTGACGGGTCAGCCGGAATTCCGGCCGATGAACGCTGCACCGGCATGGACTGACCTTCTGAAATCAATAAAATGATGAATAACAATCAGATCCAGCTTAAAATAGCAGAACTGAAAACAAGCCTCGAAGGTGAAATATTCACCGACGAAGGCCAGCGGCTGCTCTATGCCACCGATGCATCTGCCTATCGTGAGATACCGCTGGGTGTGGCACGTCCGAAAAACTCAGCCGATATAAAGAAACTTATTGATTTTGCACGTGAAACACAGACCCCGCTGATCCCGCGGGCAGCTGGCACTTCCCTGGCCGGGCAGGTAGTCGGCTCAGGTCTTGTGGTGGATGTGTCACGCTACCTGACAGAAATTCTTGAAATCAATGCTGCCGGACACTGGGTGCGGGTTCAGCCCGGCGTCATCCTGGACGAACTGAACAGGGAAGTTGAAAAGCTTGGACTGTTCTTCGGCCCCGAAACGAGCACTTCCAGCCGCTGCATGATGGGCGGCATGGTTGGCAACAACAGCTGCGGCGCACATTCCATCCTGTATGGCAGCACCCGCGACCATGTTATTGCGGTAAAGGGTTTCCTCAGCGATGGATCAGAGGTCGAATTCGGGGAACTTTCCCCGGATGAATTTAATGAAAAATGCACCGGCGATACGCTTGAAAATATGATATACCGGAATATCCGCGGTATTCTGTCCGACCCGGAAAACCAGGAAAACATCCGCAAAGAATATCCCGACCCTGCCATTCACCGCAGAAACACCGGCTATGCCCTCGACCTGTTGCTCAACAGCGGAATCTTTACCACCCCCCCCCCACTCCCCACTCACCACTCACCGGTTTCGCCGTTCAACTTCTGCAAACTCATCGCCGGTTCCGAGGGCACCCTTCTGTTCATGACCGAGATCACGCTGAACCTGGTGCCGTTGCCCCCGAAGGAGAAAGCGCTGATTTGCGTGCATTGCCATACTGTCGCCGAGTCGCTGAAAGCCAACCTCATCGCATTGAAATACGAACCGGGTTCGGTTGAACTGATGGACAAGGCCATTATGGACTGCACCCGCAACAACATCACCCAGCGTCAGAACCGCTTTTTCATTGAAGGCGACCCGGGAGCGGTCCTCATCATCGAATTCGCCAGGGAAACCAGGGAGGAAATCATGGACATTTACAGCCGTTTGGAGGCTGAGATGAGGCTGGCAGGGCTTGGTTATCACTTCCCGATCGTTTTTCCCCCGGATGTAAAAAAGGTGTGGGAACTCCGCAAAGCCGGGCTGGGTGTGCTCTCAAATTATCCCGGCGACCGAAAACCGGTGCCCGTTACCGAAGATACCGCCGTTTTACCGTCGGTCCTGCCGGAATATATCGGCGAATTTGATGTGATGCTTGCCCGGCTGGGACTCGACTGCGTTTACTACGCCCATGTCGGGTCAGGTGAACTGCACCTGCGCCCGGTGCTGAACCTGAAAGATACCGCCGACGTGGAACTTTTTCATACGGTGGCGCTGGAAACTGCCAGACTTGTAAAGAAGTACAATGGTTCCCTCTCAGGAGAACATGGCGACGGCCGCCTTCGCGGTGAATTCATCCCGCTCATGCTGGGGGAGAAAAATTACCAGCTGTTCCGGCAGATCAAGGATGTGTGGGATCCGGGTCACACCTTCAACCCGAACAAAATCGTTGATACGCCGAAGATGAACAGCAGCCTGCGGTTTGAGCCTGGAAAAGCTGTCCGCGACATCCCGACGGTATTTGATTTCTCCTCAAGCCATGGTATTCTCAGAGCCGCAGAACAATGCAACGGATCCGGCGACTGCCGCAACACGGTCCTCACCGGCAGGTACATGTGCCCGTCGTACATGGCCGTGAAGGACGAAAACACGACCACGCGTGCGAGGGCGAACATGCTAAGGGAATTCCTGACCAATTCATCCAAAAAGAATCCTTTCGATCATAAAGAGATTTATGAGGTAATGGATCTTTGCCTTTCCTGTAAAGCCTGTAAATCAGAATGTCCTTCGAATGTCGATGTTGCAAAACTGAAGGCCGAATTCCAGCAGCACTGGTATGATGCCAATGGCATCCCTCTGCGGTCATGGTTAATAGCCAACATCACGCGGATCAGCCGGGTTGGAGCCTTCGCCCCTGCCATTTTCAATTTCTTCCAGGAAAATAAATTCATCTCCGGGATAACCAAAAGATTCCTGGGCTTTGCGCCTCAGCGAAGTATTCCGCTCCTGTATTCAACAACCCTGCGTGCATGGGCGGCAAGACAAAACCATGATGTTACCTATGCTAAAACAGTTTACCTTTTTGCCGATGAATTCACCAATTTCAATGATGTGGAAATCGGCATCAAAGCAATCAAACTGCTAAACAGGTTAAGCTGCAAGGTCATCATCCCTGATCATTGCGAGAGTGGACGGACATTTTTATCCAAGGGACTTGTGCGGAAAGCAAAGGTATTGGCAAACAGGAATGTAATGGCATTGAAAGACATCATCACTCGGGAAACCCCGCTGATCGGCATCGAGCCTTCGGCGATTCTCACTTTCCGCGATGAATATCCGCAACTTGTTGACATATCATTGAAGGAAGCTGCTTTGAACCTGGCAAAGAATGTGTTTATGTTTGATGAGTTTGTGATGCGGGATGCGGGATGTGGGATCAATTATCACGAATCTCGTATCTCGCATCTGTTTACCAATGAATCACGTGTTGTAAAACTCCACGGCCATTGCCATCAGAAAGCCCTTGCGTCCACAGAATCGACAAAAGACATGCTCTCAATACCTCTGAACTACCGTGTTGAGGAGATCAAATCAGGCTGCTGCGGCATGGCGGGTTCATTCGGCTATGAAAAGGAACATTACGATGTTTCGATGAAGGTTGGCGAACTGGTTTTGTTCCCTGAAGTCCGGAAAGCAGCACAGAATGTCATCATTGCCGCCCCGGGAACTTCCTGCCGTCACCAGATAATGGACGGCACCGGCAGGAAAGCGCTGCACCCGGTTGAAGTGCTGTATGATGCTTTGCTTAAATAGCGAAAAAGCCCACATTTACATTCGCTCCGGCACGTCAATGCCAAGGAGGTTCATTGATCTCCGGATGATATCACCGGTAAATTTCGAAATGCAGATCCGGAGATTCACTTTATCCATGTCTTCCTCTTTCAGCACCGGCATCTCCTGGTAAAACTGGTTAAACCCCTTTGCCAGGTCAAACGCATAATTGGCAATAATCGCAGGACTCATCTCCTTCCCGGCCTGGGCGACAGCTTCCCGGAAATTATACATCCGCTTGAGGGCATCCTTTTCAGCTGGCAGTAACGCCTGTACAGGTGAAATTTTTGCATTCTCAGGCAGATGTCCTGCTGTGGCCGCTTTTTTCAGAAGTGACTGAATGCGGGCATAGGTATATTGAATGAAAGGACCGGTATTTCCGTTGAAATCGATCGATTCCTTCGGATCGAACATCATGTTCTTTTTGGGATCGACCTTCAGTATGAAATATTTCAGAGCCCCCAGGCTGATGGTATTGAACAATACCAGCGCATCTTCACCGGACAACTCGTTGGCCTTTCCCAACTCCCGCGTGGTTTCTTCAGCCGTTTGGAACATCTCCTCCATCAGGTCATCCGCATCAACCACCGTGCCTTCGCGCGATTTCATTTTCCCTTCCGGAAGTTCGACCATGCCATAGGAAAGGTGGAAGATATGATCACTGTATTCCTTGCCCAGCCTTGCGAGCACACGTTTCAGCACATCGAAATGATAATTCTGCTCGTTTCCCACCACATAGATCATCGACTCCGGCCTGTAATCGTCATAGCGCAACTGGGCAGTTCCCAGGTCCTGGGTCATGTACACCGAGGTACCGTCGGCACGAAGCAGGAGTTTCTCATCCAGCCCTTCATTCGTCAGGTCAGCCCAGATGCTGCCATCCTCTTTCCGGACCAGGGCGCCTTTGGCAAGGCCTTCCATGACCAGGTCTTTCCCGAGGAGGTAGGTTTCACTTTCGTAATAGATGTGATCAAAATCAACCCCAAGGCGTTTGTACGTCAGGTCGAACCCCTCGTATGCCCATCCGTTCATCATTTTCCACAATTCAGTAGTTTCAGGGTCCCTGGCCTCCCACCTGCGCAAAACCTCCTGTGCTTCCACGATCAGCGGGGCCCGGCGTTCTGCTTCCTCTTTCGGAATCCCTTTTTCAACAAGCTCCTGGATTTCCTCTTTGTAGTGCCTGTCGAACAGCACATAGTATTTTCCGATCAGATGATCGCCTTTGATACCCGTAGATGCCGGCGTTTCATTGTTGCCCCATTTCATGTAAGCAAGCATCGACTTGCAGATGTGTATGCCGCGGTCGTTGACCAGGTTAACCTTCACGACATTGTGACCGTTGGCTTTCAGTATCTCCGCCAGGGAAAAGCCGAGCAGGTTGTTGCGGATATGGCCGAGATGGAGCGGCTTGTTGGTGTTCGGGGAGGAATATTCAAGCACCACGGGCCGCTCATCGCGTACCGGCTGACAGCCGTAACCCGGGGTGAGGGAATTCTGCACCAGGAAATTCATCCAGAATGCATCGCTCAGCACCAGGTTGAGAAATCCTTTGATGACATTGAAGGAGGCGATCTCCGGCATGTTCAGCTGAAGAAACGTTCCGATATCGGTTGCCGTTGCTTCCGGTGATTTACGCGAAATTTTCAGCAATGAAAACACTACGATCGTAAAATCGCCGGCTATCTCCTTTTTAGTATTTTCCAGTCCGATGGAATCGGGGTTCAACACGTATCCGTATAATGTCTTAACCGCTTCGCAGGTTTTCTCCAGTATTTTCGCTTCGATCATCTTTTCATTTATTGCGGTGCAAATTTAGCCGGAATTCAGCAAAAAGCGTCCAAAATCATTGAGATAAAAATTTTTCTGCTGTTTTGCCAGTTCCCAAAAAATGAGTAGGTTTGCATACAATCTCCTGAAAAATTAACACCCAAACTATACTCACAAATCACAAAAAAAAGAGGTTAGCATGAAAAAAAACGTAATAATCATTGGTGCTGCCGGAAGAGATTTTCACAATTTCAACACGTATTATCGCGATAACG
>JBAXDH010000169.1:0-6270 GCA_037141055.1 bacterium
CCCAACATCTGCAAGTACATCGACATTCCGCTGCAACACATAAACAACCGCATCCTGAAGTCGATGCACCGTGGCATGGACGGGACAACCACCCGTAAATTAATTGACACGATCCGCCAGTCACTTCCCGGGGTGGCTGTCAGGACCACGCTGATTGCCGGTTATCCGGGTGAAACAGACAGGGAGTTTAACGAACTGAGGGATTTCATCGAAGAGTACCGGTTTGAAAGGCTTGGAGTTTTTGCTTACAGCAATGAAGAAGACACCGGCGCCAGCAAACTCAGGGATTCGGTTTCGGCAAAGCTCAAAACTGAACGGGTCGACGAATTGATGTCCATACAGGAAGGCATTTCACTGACACTGAACAACGCAAAGGTGGGGACGATCCTCAAGGTCCTCGTCGACCGCGAAGAAGGTGATTTCTACATCGCCCGTTCCGAGTTTGATTCACCGGAAGTCGACAATGAAGTGCTGATTCCAGTGGGAGATAAATTGCTTTCTCCGGGCTCGTTCTGTAACGTAAAAATTTCCCGGGCCGAAAGTTTTGACATATATGGAGAATTACAATAAATTTGCTCAGTAAAACACTAAAATAATGAAAACTGTTTTTTCTTTCCTGCTTGCACTGGTTGTTGCCGTTCCATTGATGATGAATGCACAGGTTGCAGCGAACGACAAGAAGATTCCCGATACATTGAACCGCACAGATTCCTACGGGAACAAAGTTGGCCACTGGATTGAGAAGATGGGCGAAATCACGTATAAGGGAGAGTATTCAGCAAATAAGAAGGTTAATAACTGGATCGGATACTATCCTAACAATCTGATTTACAAAGTTGAATATTTCAGCAACGGTGCAAAAGACGGCATTTCAATTCAATTTGACCGCAAAGGGAAAATTTCACTGGTTGAAAATTATAAAAACGGACTTGCGCACGGCCAAACTGTTTATTACAGCCAGTTTAATGAAACACCGGTCTCCGAAACCGAATATGCCCATGGCAAAAAAAACGGGCTTTACCGCCAGTACTATGACAATGCTAAAATCCAGGAAGAATCCTGGTTTGTGGATGATCTGAAAAACGGACTGTCGAGATGGAACAACAAAAACGGGCAGCGGGTTGCAGAATACAACTATAAAGCCGGGAATTTTGACGGATTGCAAAAAACATATTACGAAAATGATTCAATCCTGTCCGTGAATACATATCAGGATAACAAACTTTCCGGTGAGGCCAGAGAGTATTACCGGAACGGGAAAGTCAAGGTATCAGGGAAATACCTGAACGGCCAAAAGGACGGCGTTTGGACTGAATACAATGAAATCGGGAGAGCTGAGAAAGCAACGAAGTACAAAGACGGAGTTGAGGTTAAGAAAAAGTAACGTCAGTTTGACTACCTCTTGTTCCTGATTACGTAGGATTTTCTGACAGGCTTGGATTTATATTCGTACCTGGAGCTGTATCGGCTCTTGTTTTTCTTCATTTTCATCGTTTTGTTTTGCCCGTTTGCATCGCATCCCGCCTTTCTGGATTTACACGAACCTGCGGTAAACGCCAGCATGAATATTATCAGGGAAAGTCCGATTGATGTTGTGCGTTTGATATTCATGAACCCAGTTATGAAGAAAGAACCATCACAGCAAAAATAATAAATAAATAGTTACGGTCGTTTTTTTCTATTTTTGTAACGCATTGAAAATTTAATAATGAAGTTGATGAGCACGATCTGTTGGCGCATATCCCTTCTGATCAGCATTTTTCTGGTTCCTGTTCACATATATGCCCAATATCCGCCGCCTGCAGGTCAGCCCGGAACAACAGCCATGTATAAGGACAGTTCTGCTTTTATCGGGTGGGCGTCAACCTGCAGCCTGGAAAGAGGTTACATCAATATTTCCGACACTTCGGTCGTGTATAACGGGTTCAATAAAGCCTCCTATGGCAGCTACCTGTATGGTTATGGACCGGCCGATGAACTGGTTGCAAGCCTTGGTGACCATGGCTCCGCACTCCTGGGCTTTGATATTCCTGTCGTAAACCGGGTCGGACCAGATTTTGCAGTTTTTGAAAACTCGTTTGGCGATAAATTTCTTGAGCTTGCCTTTGTCGAGGTCAGTTCCGACGGCCTGCACTTTGTCAGGTTTCCATCTGTCTCGCTTACTCCTGACAATCAGCAGGTAAACACATTCGATACCATCGATGCAACGAAAATCAACAACCTGGCCGGGAAATACAGGCACGGTTACGGCACCCCGTTCGACCTCGAAGATATCAGGGACAGCGCTGGAATCGACCTCAATAATATTACCTTCATCCGCGTCATCGACGCAGTGGGATGCATCCAGGATCCCTGGGCGGGCTTTGACTCGCAGGGTCACAAAATAAATGACCCCTGGCCAACACCTTTTGACACCGGGGGGTTTGATTTTGATGCAATCGGTGTGATCCACAATAAAACCGAAGGCCTCGGGGATGACCATAATTTTTCTGCGCTCAGCATATATCCAAATCCGGTGGTGGATAATGTTACATTCGATTCCCAAAGATCTGCATGCGTTAAATTAATAATATCCGGTCCTGCAGGAAATCGGATACTTGAAACAGTGTTTTCCGGAAAAAGCACATGTGATATGTCGGTTTTTCCAACCGGTATTTATCTTGCATCCATTATTTTTGCAAATGGAACCTCCGTCACGAAGAAGCTCATTAAATATTAGTCCCCTGATTAGCAGCCACTTCCATCTGAAAACTTTGCGCAAAAATACTGTTTACCTCCTTATTTGTATTCAGTTCCTGCCTTTGGCAATCAAATCACAAAATCTTAATGATACGCTAAGCCTGCCCGAATTCGAAATAAAGTCCGACTTTATTCTTGATAACCAGGGCTTTAAAAGAATAAAAATGGACTCCAGCCTGTTCATACCCACACTTAGCGCTGACCTGTCTTCAATTCTCTCCGAACACTCAACCATATTTATCAAATCGTATGGCAACGGAACTCTGGCAACACCATCCTTTCGCGGGACCTCTGCCCAGCATACCCAGGTCGAATGGAACGGGATCAATTTAAATTCCCCGATGCTTGGCCAGATGGATTTTTCGCAGGTCCCCGTTGCGCAGTTCGATGGCCTTGAAATTCTGTACGGTGCTGCAGGAATATCCAGAACAAGTGGTGCATTCGGCGGTGTTATTGACCTTGTTACAACACCAGACTGGAACAACAGGTTTAAATCATTCCTTGCCCAGACCGTTGCAAGTTTTGACAATTATGTCACCAATGTGAACGTGGCTGCAGGTAGCCGTAGTTTTCAATCTCATACCAAGTTTAACTATGCTTCAGCCCTCAACGATTTTCCATTTACAAACGACATGGGTGAAGTCGTCCGTCAGCAAAACGCCTCCTTCACACTGGCCGGGCTGTCACAGGAGCTGTTCTGGAAACTGAAGGACAAGAATTTATTCTCCGCAAGGATATGGTATTCCCAGGATGACCGCAATCTCCCGCCTACAACTCAAAACCTTGATTCGTCGAAAATTGAAACCCTGAAAGATAAGGCGCTGAGGGCGGTTGTTGAATACAAACGTGTAGAACAGAAGTGGAACCTGCTGGTAAGGTCAGCGCTCAATGATCAATACATGAAATACAGCAACAGCCTGTTGAACCTGAATTCCACCCACCAGTCGTATTCATGGATCAGCCGCGTGAGGGTTACATACATGGGAGTCAGGAATCTTACAATAAAACCGGGAGTTGATTTCACCTACGACAATGTGAATTCAGATGAATATGATGGAATAAAAACAAGAGTCACCACCAGTTTTTTTGCAGAGGTCAACTATAATTTTTCTCAGAAATTAAAATCATCACTGGTGCTGCGGGATGATCTCATAGATGGAAAATTCAGCCCGCTGATTCCGGCTCTGGGTATGGAATATCGCCCTTTCAGCAGTATAAACCTCGCCTTCTCGGCCAATCTTGCGAGGAATTACAGGTATCCGACGTTGAATGAGTTATACTGGAAAGACAGTGGAAATCCGGACCTCAGGCCTGAAAAAAATTATTCGGTAGAGGCGGGGGCAACCTATAATGTTGGTACGAAGAATAACGTGTTATATCTTGAAACAAGTGTTGCTGCTTACTACTCATGGATCTACGATATGATCACCTGGTCGCCGGTCGATGGCAGCGGCGGACTTTTCAAACCTGAAAACATAAATGAAATCCTGGCCCGCGGCATCGAATTGGGGTTGAATGTCAATCTGCAGGCCTGGGGTTTCAAATTCGGACTCAAGAACAATTATAATTTTTGCCGTTCCACCTACGAAAAGGCCAGTTCCAAATTTGAAGATAAAATTGGTCACCAACAATTTTATATTCCTGTAAACACCTTCAATACTACGTTTTCAGCGGAACGGTGGAAGTTTTATTTAACATATAACTTTTCCTATACCGGCGACAGGTTTACCGGTGATGACAACCTTACTTTTATGCCTGCGTATAACTTGTCAAATATTATTTTAGGTAAGAATATCCAAATCAAACATTTTATTTTATCTTTACAAATTGATATTAACAACCTGTTTAATCTCGATTATCAGTCCGTAGCAAGCAGGCCAATGCCCGGTATCAATTATGCATTTACAATAAAATTGGCACTTCCGGGTGCAAACAGGCAATAAAGTGATTAACTAATTATCCAAAAGTGAAGAAAACCAGTAACATCATATATAATTTCACGATTCTCTGCACCTTAATAACGCTTGCCCTGCTGCCATCTGCCTGCTCCAAAGATCCAATCCGCGAAAAAAAAATTGATAAGGATACAACAAAAGTTGCGACGTATGAAAATGGAATTTTCGTCGTCAATGAGGGGAATTTTAATTGGGGAAATGCTTCTGTAACCTTCCTCGATAATAAAGATAATTCGGTCATTCAGGATATTTTCACAAAATCGAACAACCGGAGCCTTGGTGATGTTGCCGAATCCATGACAATTGCCGGAAGCCTGGGATACCTGCTGATCAATAACTCAAACCGGATCGAAGTTGTTTCACTGAAAGATTTTAAGTCCGTTAAGACGATCACCGGACTTCACTCACCCCGCTACATGCAGGTGATTGATTCCAATAAAGCGTATGCGACAAACCTGCAGAATAACATCTCCGTTATTGACCTGCATTCCAATTCGGTCGTTGGCTCGATTCAAACGACAAGCTGGACCGAAAATCTGATTCAGTATGGTAAATTCATGATGGTTACCTCCATTGGCGGTTTTAGTGAACCAAGTGCCGTCAGGAAAGCCCAGATCCTCGTAATTGATACGGAAACCGATGCCATTGTTGACAGCATTCAATCCGGCAAAGAACCGATCGGATTAGTGATAGATAAAAAGCAGAAAGTGTGGGTTTTGTGTTCCGGTGGTTACGATAATTTTGAATCCCCTTCCCTGATGAGGATCAACCCCGAACTCAGGATCATCGAGAAAATCTTTACATTCCCAAATTCCAGGGAGGTCCCAAGTAAGTTGTGCATGAACCCGACCGGTGATACCATCTATTATTTAAAGGGCGGAGTTTACCAGATGCCGGTTACTGCTTCCTCCTTACCTGAGCAGCCGCTGATCAATGCGGAAGGACGCCTTTTTTATGGTTTGAACATCCACCCGGCAACAGGAGCGATATACGTCAGCGATGCCAAAGACTACGTTCAGAATGGGACTGCGTACCAGTACAATGTGAACGGGGTTTTGATCAAACAATACATTACCGGCAGGATTCCCGGGTCATTCTGTTTTACCAAAAACAGCACAAAGTAAAATTTCTCATTTTTTTTATCTCTCAGACACATTTTCAATCTCTGCAACTATTTCGCGCAATTCGCTTAATATCATTGCTGTAGCGCCCCAGATTACGTGACCATTAATGAAATAGGAAGGGACTTTGAGCGAGAATCCAAGGCTTAGCTTTGCCTTCTTCATTTGCCTGTTCCTGGCATCCAGCAGATCCTCAAGCCGGATCTCCAATACTTCTGCAACTTCCTTGGGATCGGAGGTGAAAGCAGGTTTGGTCGACTGATAACCTACTACCGGAGTAACGATGTAATTGCTTGGCGGGATGTACATCTCCGTCAGTTGTCCGATAACCTGGACCTGGCCGGGATCAATTCCGATCTCCTCCCTGGCCTCTCTTAAAGCAGTAAATACAAGGCTGTCGTCGGTCTCTTCGTATTTGCCCCCGGGCAGACTGATCTGGCCGCTGTGCACACCCG
>JBAXDH010000170.1:0-6234 GCA_037141055.1 bacterium
CTGTTGAAGCCGGCGGCTGTATCCCCGCCGTGGATCACAGCGTACCTCCCGATGTTCCAGCCGTGTTTCGACGAACCGTACACAGTTGGAAAATTCAGCTGGTCTTCACTGGCATCGAGACTGAACATCAGGTCAAACATCGCTTCATGCACCTCATCGGGGGCGCAGTTCGGTTTATCCACTTTGTTGATCACAACGATCGGCTTTTTCCCCAGTTCAAGGGCTTTCTGCAAAACAAATCGCGTTTGTGGCATGGGGCCCTCGAAGGCATCGACAAGGATGAGCACGCCATCGGCCATGTTGAGCACGCGCTCGACCTCCCCGCCGAAGTCGCTGTGACCGGGAGTATCGATGATGTTGATCTTAATTCCTTTGTATCTTACCGAAACGTTCTTTGACAAAATTGTAATCCCGCGCTCGCGCTCCAGGTCGTTTGAATCGAGGATGAGTTCCCCCATTTCCTGGTTGTCGCGGAACAACCGTACCTGGTGTAAAATCCGGTCGACCAGCGTTGTTTTTCCGTGGTCGACGTGGGCAATTATGGCGATATTTCTGATATCCTGCATGTTAATAAATTAATTGGGGTGTTTGAAATGGCTTGCAAAGGTACAGTAAATTTCAATGCGGGAAACATTTGTCACTTGTCACGCGTCACTTATCACTTGTCATTTGTCATTCGTATCTTTACACCATGAAAATAAACATCATCGGAGCCGGGGTGGCAGGATTATCGGCCGGATGCTACCTGCAGATGAACGGGTTCGAGACGGAAATTTTCGAAAAGCATTCCACCTTCGGCGGACTCTGCACCAGCTGGCAGCGGAACGGGTATACTTTTGAAAGCGGGCTCCAGTGGCTTCTTGGCTCATCGGAAAGCAACCCGTTTTACCAGCTATGGTCCGAACTGATCGATATGAAATCCATCCGGTTTGTGCACCACGAGGTGCGGATGGACATTGAGGTAAAAGAGACTGCTGATATTTTCGGGAATAAAATTTTCCACCTGTATACCAACCTCGGCATGCTTGAAAAATACATGCTGGCCATCGCCCCCGAAGATGCATCCCCCATCAGCGACCTGATTTGCACCATGCGCAGGATGCAATCATACGAAATTCCTCCCATGATCAAACTCATGCCACAGTTATTGCCGTGGCATCAGAAGATCAGGTTCATCAAGCACCTTCCGCTGCTCGTGTTCCTGAACCGGATTAAAAAAGAGACCAATTTCACTTATGCGGGAAAATTAAAGAATCCCTTCCTGAAGGAAGCCTTCAGGTTGCTTTTCGACGGGGACGAGATGCCACTGCTCATTCTAACGTTGCCACTGGCTTTTAATGATCTCCGGGGAACAGGATACCCGGTTGGCGGATCAGCTGTTCTGGTCGGAAATATCGAACAAAAATATATTGAACTCGGAGGTAAGATCAGGTACCTCTCTGCAGTCGAAAAAATTACGGTTAACAACCACCGGGCAACGGGAATACGCCTTGCCGGCGGCGAAACGGTGCCTTCGGACATCACCATATCCGCCGCCGACTGGAACTTTACGATTTTCAATGCATTGGAAGGAATGTACGTTGACAAGACCATCCTGAAACTGCATAGCCAGGAGAGGCTGAAAGTCTATTTTTCGGTGTTCATGGTTTCACTTGGCGTCGCGGCCTCGTTCGCGAATCACCCGCATTTCCTCCGCTTCCCGCTGCAAGCATCCCTGGTTTCACCCGATGGAACCACTTATGAACGAATGGAGGTGCACATCAATAATTACGATCCTACCCTGGCCCCTGAGGGGAAAACAGTGGTCTCCATCAGTTATTATACCATGAACGCCAGCTACTGGATCGATTTGCGCCGGTCGGATCCGGCCCGATACGAGTCTGAGAAACAAAAATTCGGCCGGATGATGATTGACCTTGCGGATGCCAGGTTTGGCGGGTTGAAGGAAAACATCGAAGTGGTTGACATCGCCACCCCCGCCACATTTGAGAGATATACCGGGAACTGGAATGGCAGTGTGCAGGGCTGGCTTCCAGGAAAAAACATCATTGCGCAATCACCCGTAAAATCTGAATTGCCGGGACTGAAGAATTTCTACTTCGCCGGTCACTGGACCAACCCCGGCGGAGGCCTGCCCGTTGCAATAAAATCGGCGAGGGATGTGGCGCAGATGATTTGTTACAAAAAAAAGGTTCCTTTCCTTAAGACTGACTCATCCCGCAGCCTTTCGAAGATCACCCTCCCCTGAGTCCCCTGATCTGTTCTCCAAGTACCCTGATGCGGGCTTCGGCATCATCCTGCTTCTTGCGCTCGGAATCGACAACCGCAGCAGGCGCATTGTTCACAAAGCTGCCATTGTTCAGTTTCTGCATCACTTTTCCAAGGAATCCTGTTGTGTACGCCAGTTCCTCCTCCAGCTTTCCGATCTCCTCCGCGATGTCAATTTTGCCCGTCAAAGGAATGAAAAATTCGGTGGAACCGGTTACAAAGGAGATGCAACCGTCAACCTTGTCTGCAACATATTCGAGTGCGCTGATGTTGCAAAGTTTTTCAACCAGGCCGTCAAAGGCAATGTCCGGCAATTCGTTGTTGTTTTTCCGGATAAACAGCAGGATAGGTTCCTTCTGGGGAATGTTCTTCTCCTTGCGGGCATTGCGGATGGCCATGATCACCTCCCCGGCAAAGGCAAACTTATCCAGCAGACCCTGGTCAAAGGCACCGGGAACAGGAATATCTGAAATCATGATGGATTCGCCGGCTCCCCTTTCTTCCAGGAGCTGCCAGATCTCTTCGGTTATAAAGGGCATGAAAGGATGCAGAACCTTCAGCAGTTTTTCGAAGAAGCCAGACACAGCGTCGAGTGTCGGCCGGTCGATGGGCTGCTGGTAAGCGGGCTTGACCATTTCCAGGAACCAGGAACAGAAGTCATCCCAAACCAGTTTATAGGTGGCCATCAGCGCCTCCGACAACCGGTAGTCATCATACAGGGCATTGATGTTCAGTAATGCAGCATTAAAAGCAGAATCGAACCAATCAACTGAAATCTTGTTCACTCCCGGCTGTGCAAGGGATTCGTCCACCGGCCAGCCTTTCACGAGGCGCATTGCATTCCACAGTTTGTTGCAGAAGTTACGGCCCTGTTCGATGAGTGCATCATCGTACAGCAGGTCGTTCCCGGCAGGTGAGCAGAGCAGCATGCCAACGCGCACAGCATCAGCGCCATTGATGCGGATCAGGTCAAGCGGTTCCGGAGAATTGCCAAGCGATTTCGACATCTTTCGCCCCTGTTTGTCGCGCACGATTCCTGTAAAATAGACATTTTTGAAAGGAATTGCCTTGCGGTATTCCCAGCCGGCCATGATCATCCTTGCCACCCAGAAAAAGATGATTTCAGGAGCAGTGATCAGGTCGTTGGTCGGATAATAATATTGTATGTCGCGGTTGCCGGGATTACGAATGCCGTCGAACACCGAGATCGGCCAGAGCCAGCTGGAGAACCATGTGTCCAGCACATCCTCATCCTGCTTCAGGTCTTCCAGTGTAATTGGTGAAGTAAGATTTTCGATTTTCGTTTGGGCAATAATCAAGGCTTGTTCCCTGGACTTTGCCACAACAAATGTTCCATCAGGAAGATAGTACGCCGGGATTCGCTGCCCCCACCACAACTGCCGTGAAATGCACCAGTCGGTGACGTTGGACATCCAGTGGCGGTACATGTTTTTATATTTGGCCGGGTGAAACAGGATGGTATCGTCCTCCACCATGTCAAGCGCCGGTTTTGCAAGGTCTTTCATTTTCATGAACCACTGCACCGAGATGCGCGGTTCAACCACCTCATTGGTCCGTTCCGAAAAACCGACCTTGTTCGTATATTCTTCAATCTTTACAATATGACCGGCATTCTTCAGCTCTTCGGTAATTTTACGACGCACCACGAACCTGTCTTCTCCCACGAACAACTGTGCCGCCTCGCTCATCGTGCCATTCGGGTTGAACGTATCGATGACTTCAAGCTTGTATTTGAGCCCGAGATTATAGTCATTGATATCATGAGCCGGCGTCACTTTTAAGGCCCCGGTACCGAATTCAGGGTCGACATATTCATCAAAAATCATTGGTACCGGCCGGCCGATCAGCGGCACGAGGATTCGTTTTCCGAGGAGATGGCGGTAGCGCTCGTCTTCGGGATGAACACATATCGCTGTGTCGCCAAGAATGGTCTCCGGGCGGGTGGTTGCAATGGTGATCCATTCATCTTCAGTACCTTCAATCCTGTAGCGGACATAGTACAATTTGGAATTAACCTCCTTATAATTTACCTCTTCATCCGAAACAGCCGTGAGAGCCTTCGGGTCCCAGTTGACCATCCGGACGCCGCGATAAATCAGGCCCTTATTATACAGATCGATAAAGACATCAATCACAGAATCATACAACGCCTCGTCCATGGTGAAACGTGTTCGCTCCCAGTCGCAGGAAGCACCAAGTTTTTTTAGCTGATCCAGGATGATCCCTCCATGTTTGGTTTTCCATTCCCATGCATGTTCGAGAAACTGTTCGCGCGTCAGGCTCGATTTGTCAATTCCCTGGTCTTTCAGCTTTGCCACAACCTTTGCCTCAGTGGCGATGGAAGCATGATCGGTTCCGGGCACCCAGCAGGCGTTCTTTCCCATCATCCTGGCCCTGCGGACAAGGATGTCCTGGATTGAATTGTTGAGCATGTGCCCCATGTGCAACACACCCGTTACATTCGGCGGCGGGATAACAATGCAGTAAGGTTCCCGTTCATCGGGAACAGAGTGGAAGAAGCCCTGGTTCATCCAGTACTCATACCACTTATCTTCAACCCCGGAGGGATCGTATTTAGATGCAATTTCCATGATTAAGAGACTGTTAAAATTTTATCGATTCAGCTATTTGCAAATAGAAAAAACATTTTTCACAGATAAAAAAACCCAATTGGCCAATATTTTTAAAAAGACTCTTCCCTTAAAGTAAAAAATGGCAAAACAGCGAAATGGCGAAACAGCGAAAACCTTACTGAATTTCGCTTTTTCACCTTTTCACCTTTTCGCTATCTGAATTTGGGGCAAAATTAGTAAAAATAAAGGATGTTCAGAACAACTTGCTGCGCTTGACGAGGTAAGGGAGCAGCACCTGTTCAAAACCGGCATTGATGTCGGCTTCCACCAGGTCGATGTGGTATTGGCCGCAACGGAGTTTCAGCTCACTCCTGAACCTGGCCAGGGACTCCACGTATTTCTCCCTCAGTTTCGACGGATGAACCCGGAGTTGTTCCCCGGTTTCCATATCGATAAATTTATAGGGCCTGTCGTCAAATTCAAAATCGAGTTCCTTGCTTTTGTCAACCACGTGAAACAGGATGACTTCATGCTTGTTGTGTTTCAGATGCTGCAACGCTGAAAACAATTCGTCGGGCTGCCCCGACTTTTCAAACATATCGCTGAAAATAACCACCAGTGATCGTTTGTGAATCCGCTCCGCGAGTTCATGAATAGCCCGGGCAGCATTGGTGCCCTTTTGCAGATCCGGTGACCTTGGCAGGAGGAGTTTTTCGAGCTCGGCATACAGGTGCCGGTGATGAACCGGGTTGGATTTGGTCTGGGTGTGGAGTTCCACTTCGTCGGAAAACACGCTGATCCCGGCGGCATCCCGCTGTTTCCTGAAGAGGTGGATCAGGGCCGCAGCCACATATACCGAAAATGTGATTTTATTTGGATGGTCAATATCGGGTTTTGCAATCACCGGGTAATACATGGAGGAGGAGTTATCGATGAAGACCTGGCAGCGCAGGTTTGTCTCCTCTTCGTACCTTTTCGTATAGAGGCGGTCGGTGCGACCGTAAAGTTTCCAGTCTATCGAGCGAATCGATTCCCCGGCGTTGTAAAGCCGGTGTTCCGCAAACTCAACGCTGAACCCGTGAAAAGGGCTTTTATGCAATCCCGTGATGAACCCTTCCACCACCTGGCGGGCAAGAAATTCCAGGGAGGAAAACTGCTCCAGGCGGCTTTGATCAATTGAGTTGGGCATGATGAGATAGCTATCTCGCAGTTTCTTTCATCAGATATACTTTTCTATCATTGCCTTATACGCTGACTTGGGCACTGCTCCTACCTGTTTGTCAACCACCTGGCCGCCTTTTATGAACAGCACCGTGGGGATATTCCTGACTTTATACTGCGCGGTAACTGTGGGATTATCGTCCACGTTAAG
>JBAXDH010000171.1:0-6161 GCA_037141055.1 bacterium
GCTTGACCATTTATTAATCCCGCAGGGATTGGATCCGGGTAAAAACCCTGTATGACGTGCGATGTTTCGTCCCGTACGGGACGAAATCCATGAATTGCTCCCTTTGCTTCTACCCGGATCATGTGCCTACAGGCACATGGCATGAATTAATCCGTTTGTTGCTACCCGGATCATGTGCCTGTCGGCACATGTTTTACCGATCAATTTCCCAATCGACCGGCTTGAAAATAAATCGTTCGTCAAATTCAATTTCAAACTTCTTCAATAAATCACGGTACTCTTCAATAAATGTTCTCTTCCTGTGATGATTCTGCTGGTTTTTAATGTAGTCAATCACATGATCAACAGACGATTTACTACACGAAAACGCTCCATACCCTTCCTGCCAGGAAAAACGCCCTCTCACAAACCCTTGCTGGTTAATCCATTTCGACGAATCACCCTTTATATCCTGCATCAAACCTGATATTGATTGTGTTGGTCTCATGCCAAATAAAATATGTACATGATCGGGCATCCCATTAATTGCCAAAAGTTTATGCCCCTGATTCCGTATAATGCCCGTCATATATTTGTATAGTTCCTCATTCCAGGAATTTCTAATAATGCAATCCCTGTTCTGAACTGAAAATACCGTATGAATATGCATTTGGGTATACGTATTTGCCATGGTTGTTTTATTGCTTAATCGGCTTTGGAATAAAAAGTAATACATGAACAAGGAAATTTTTATAAATTAATTTGTTAAATTATTCACACCACCAGCATGTATGTAACTATTTTTCATATATTTGATGCTGACCCTGTCAGGGTAAAAAAATCTGAACCCTTTAACAATGAATCCCATGAAAAAATTTACGCTTTTCCTGGTTATGTTTATCAGCGCCGGCCTGACCACCCTTGCACAGCAATTCAACTATCCTGATATATCAGGCAAACCCGGCTTCAACCTGGTTGATTCAAAACCTTCCGCCATCAGGGTCGGTTATGCTGTTCCTTCATTCACCCTTGAGGACCAGGTCGTTCAGGGTGAAGCTATGAAATACATCAATCTCCAGGGAACCTTCCTGTTCAATGACGAAGGCATGCCCAACCTCCCCGGGAAAGGAAAATACATTGCCATCCCACAGGGATCAACGCCAAAGTTAAGGATCGTTTCACAACAAACCGAAACCATCCGCAATGTCGACATTGTGCCTGCACCACGCATCCCGCTCGACAACGACAACCGCCCTGTTGAATACGCCAAAAACATGCAGGTCTATTCAAAAAATGCGCTGTACCCGGCTTCCCCTGTATCGATATCCGAAGTTGCCCAAATCCGTGGCGTCGACGCCGTCATCCTGGGAGTCACTCCTTTTCAGTACAACCCGGTTACGAAAGATTTGATTGTTTACAAAGATATCCAGGTCGAACTCACGTTCGAAGGAGGCAACGGCCGGTTTGGCGACGATGCTTTCCGCAGCACCTGGTGGGACGGAATTTTGCAGGACAACCTCCTCAACTATGCGTCGCTGCCCGTGGTCGATTACAATGCCCGGCTGCATTCGTTCGGCAAGGGCCCCCTTACCGATGAGTGCGAATACATTATCCTCACGCCTACCGGTCCCGATTTCCTGGACTGGGCAGATACCATCAGAAAGTTCCGCACCGAGCAGGGGATCATCACCAAAATTTTTACTGTTGACGAGGCTGGCGGCAACAATGTGACAGCCATCGAAAACTTTATCGACAACGCGTACAACACATGGACCATCAAACCTGTTGCCTGCCTCATCCTGGGCGACTATGGCACAGACGAAACCAAGAATATCATTTCGCATTTGTACACCCACCCTGCATCGTATCCCAACTATGCCTCCGATAACAAATATGCCGATGTGACCGGCGACGAAATGCCCGATGTTGTTTTCTCGAGAATTACCGCCAACGATGCCACACAACTTCAGGTCATGGTCACGAAGTTTCTGAGTTACGAGCGAAACCCGCCTACCAACCCGCGCTTTTACGACAAACCCATCACAGCCCTTGGATGGCAGACCGAACGCTGGTTCCAGCTTTGCTCCGAGGTGGTGGGAGGATATTTCAGCCAGGTACAGGGCAAGCACCCCCGCCGGATCAACAAAGTCTACCAGGGAACACCCGGCACCATCTGGTCAAGCGCCAGCAACACCACCACGCTGGTGAATTACTTCGGGCCGAACGGACTCAACTATATTCCCGAGTCTCCGGCTACGCTCGGCGGATGGGACGGCGGCACCGCCACCAACATCAACCAGGCCATCGACTCCGGCGCATTCATGCTCCAGCACCGCGATCACGGCGAATATATCGGATGGGGTGAACCAGCCTACAAGAACTACAACATCGATGCGCTGACAAATACCGATCTCACCTTCGTGTTTTCGATAAACTGCCAGACAGGAGCCTACCAGCGTTCGAGCGAATGTTTCGGCGAGCACTTTCACCGATATGTCAAAAACGGCCATAACTCCGGCGCCCTTGGGCTTGTTTGCCCGAGTGAGGTTTCCTACTCTTTCGTGAACGACACCTTCGTGTGGGGGATGTATGACAACATGTGGCCCGATTTCATGCCCGCCGAAGGCACGAACCCCGTTTCACGCGGTGTATTGCCCGCATTTGGCAATGCAGCCGGGAAATATTTCCTGAAACAGTCGAGCTGGCCATACAATTCCGGCGACAAACTGGTCACCTACCGCCTGTTCCACATGTTCGGCGATGCCTTCCAGGTGCTGTACACCGAAATTCCCCAGCCCCTTGCCGTGACCCATGAACCCGAGATCAACTACGGCGAGACAACCTTCACCATTCAAACCAACGACAGTGCCTTCATCGCGCTGACACTCGGCGACCAGATACTTTCCACCGGTTACGGCAGTGCAAACGGTCCGGTTACGATGATGATCCCGGTGATTCCCATCGGATCGCAGGTAAAAATTACCATCACCAAGCACAATTTCTACCGCTACAACGATATCGTACCTGTAACTTCACAGGCACTGATGGCCAACTTTACTTCCAGCAACACCAGCCCCTGCGAAGGAGCCACCGTTGATTTCACCGACCTTTCAAGCGGCACTCCGGTATCCTGGGCATGGACCTTCCAGGGCGGAACACCGGCTACTTCAAATATTCAGAACCCCGTCGGGATTTCTTACACCCAACCGGGAAACCACGACGTAACCCTTTCAGTAGCCAAAGCCACCGGTGATCCTGTTACCGTGACCAAAACAGCATACATCCAGACAATTGCCCTGCCAAGTGCTGATTTCCAGGCAGCCGCAGGTTGCCCCGGATTGCCGTTGACTTTCGCAGATCAATCGAATCCGAACGGTGGCACCCTCACCAACTGGACATGGGATTTTGGCGACGGCACTGCCGCTTCCTACATTCAAAATCCAACGCACATTTTCAATGATCCGGGAACATATAACGTTTCCCTGGAAGTTAAATCAAACGGGCTGTGCACCAGCGCCAAAATCAAAGAAGTGGTGATCAACTCCACTCCGGCTGCAACCGCCAGGCCCGAAGGAGCCACAAGCCTCTGCAAAGATGCCACCGGAAAAGGTTATACGACCGCCGGTTCACCAGGTGCAACAGTCTATACATGGTTTACTGAACCCCCGGCAGCCGGAACAGTCACCGGAACCGGTACAACAGGAACTCTCGCCCTCACGCCCGGCTTTACAGGCATCTTTAACATCATGGTGCAGGGTTCTAATGATTGCGGAAATGGCGTCGTATCCGAAAATCTTCCTGTAACGGTTATTGAAGCTCCTGCCGCCCCAATAAAGCCTGCAGGTGCAGACAGTGTTAACGTTAACAGGATCCTTGCAAGCGATTTCACTACGGTTGAAGTGGCCGGTGCACTTTCGTATGCATGGAGCCTTGTACCTGCCAGTGCAGGAACTTTAACGGGTGCCGGGACCACGGCCAGCGTTGCCTGGAATCTCACTTACCGGGGAAGTGCAGCACTTGCGGTGAAAGCGCTCAACTCCTGCGGCGAAAGCGTTTCTTCGGATGACAAGACCGTTAAAATTTACGCTCCCGTCGGCATTGCCGAAAACGACGGCTTTGCGATCGAAATCTTCCCGAACCCCAACAACGGCAGGTTGAGCCTGAACATTGCTTCGGCTGTTGCCTCCACTGCGGCCATTACTGTTTACAATGCGCTCGGGGTCATTGTTTATTCGGAGAATGATGTAAAAATAGCAGGCAAACTTCACAAGAGCATCGATCTCTCTGATTTAGCTAAAGGTGTATACCGCCTGAGGGTTGAAGGAAACGGGGTATCGAATGTGGTGAGTGTGGTGATCGGGAAATAGCCCCTCCCCAACCCTCCCCCTCGGGGGAGTCAACCCCACCCCAGCCCTCCCCCTCGGGGGAGGGAGTTTTGGTTACGGCGGTGTCGTTGGTTCAGACAGGAAACTATTGGTTGTGGAGGTATTGCAGGCGTTTTTTGACTTCGTCATTGATTTGCCACGATACTTTTCTGGTATTTTTGATCACGTCATTGTTCGTGAACCGGATTACCTTGATATCGAAGTTTTCAAGCTCGGTGGTTCGGTTGATGTCTCTTTCCTTTTGTAAAAATGAATCATGAACCGATCCATCAACTTCGACGACCAGCCTTAATTCGTGGCAATAAAAATCAACTATAAACTTCGCAATCGGATGCTGACGCCGGAAATACAGTTTGTTCATCTGGTTCTTCCGTAGTTCCTGCCATAAAACCTTTTCACAATAGGTCATCCTTTTCCGTAAAGCCTTCGCCCTGGCCTTTATTTCTGCGTCTGCACCAAAGAAAAATGGTTTATCGATAGATCTGCCAAGGTATGCCATGTAGTTACTTTTAGCAATTATTTCCTTCTCTCCCCTAAAGGAGACTCCCCCACCCCGGCCCTCCCCCGTGGGGGAGGGTTGGGGTGGGGGTTAATCGGGGTTGGGTGAAAAGGTAATGCTGGTGTTGAAAACCAAAACCGCCAGCCACTCCTCCTTCGGAATGCCTGGCGGCTCTTAGTTGGTTGCAATCTGTTTATACGGCAGTTTGGTCGTTCGAATCCGTTTCGTTTTTATCCTTGCGTGCTTTATACAGTTTCTTCGCACCATACCCGGCGCCAAGGGCGAGCAGAATTCCCAGGCCGCCGTCGATGGGGGCGCCCTGCGTATTTCCGCCGCCGCCATGTCCGCCGCCCGGAGGAGGAGGAGGGTTGTCCAATGGCTCATCAGCCATGGCCTGAAACATAAACAGCGTCGAAAAAAACAAAGCAAGGGTAAGGAGAAACTTTCGGATATTTATCATGATGTGAGCGTGTTTACGTTATGACTTAATGAAGACCTTCTTAACAACAACTTTGGTTCCGGTGGTCATGCGAACCACATAATACGCTGTGGGCAGGTACAGGGTGGTTTTGAATAAGCCGGGACTGTCAATTTCCTGTGCCTGTAATTTCTGGCCGGTAAGGTTGTAGACTTCGAATTTGGCCTTGCCGGGGTTTACCAGGTAAAGGTTGTTTTCGAAGGTGTAAATCCCTTTATTGCTGTCGGTTTTATCGCCGGTGCCGGTCATCAGGCCGAATGAAAGCACGAACCGTGCAGGGTTGTCGCCATCGGTTGACGTGAAGTTGTAAACCGGGTTGGTGGTCAGTTCCTGGGTTTGGTTGAGTTTCAAGTCGGTGAGGTAAACCTGCGTTTCAATATTTTCAATCTGAGCTGCCTGAATGGAAAAACTTGTTCCCTCATTTTTGATAAAGTCAAAGGGAATTTGAAGATTTGAAACCAATTGTGGCAGTGAGTTTACAGAAAAATGTTCCTCACCTGACACCGAATAAAACCTGGGAGCATATCCTTCAAGAAAATCTCCATCGTACATCTGGTCAAAACCGGTTGTGGCATCAGGGTTGAAATAAACGAAACTTTCCTGTGCATTTCCAACAGCGACGTTGTGGGCAACCAATTTCACAAAGGCATTCGACGATTTATAAAATGGATCGGCTGAATGGGCCCGTTTGGCTGCCGGTAAAGTCAAACTTCCCGGCGCTGTTTGAACCTGTACCATGAAACCATTAGTAGCAGGGATGGATGATGCTGGCGAAGAAGTAAGCGGAGAATAACTTTGATTTCCTTCATTCCAGATTTGC
>JBAXDH010000172.1:0-6104 GCA_037141055.1 bacterium
ATTTCGACAATCAATAAGATTACTGTGATGGCAATCAGCAGCAATTCATGTCTCATTATCAGCATTTGTTTTCTTTTTAAAGGTTTTTTGTTACCCCTCCCCTGGTCCCTCCCCCGAGGGGGAGGGGTGGGGGTGGGGGTTAATTCAATCCCGTTGCTGCTGCCAGCAATTTATGCATGATGGGGCCCAGCCCTCCGGTAATCATATCCGACAGCCACAACGGTGCCATCCCGATAAACGTAATCCCGAAAATGAGGGTGACGACACTGATTTTATCATGCCACTTTGCATCGGTTATCTCTTCAAAATGTTCATTCTTTATTTTCCCGAGAAGCAGGATGCCAACGACCCTGAGCACGTATACCGCCGTGACCACGATGGATGAAGCCGCAATGATCGTTGCAACGCGATGGAACGTGTCGGCATTTTGAAAAGAACCGACAAAAATGGTCATTTCAGCAACGAAACCGCTGAATCCCGGAAGTCCGAGTGAAGCAAGACCGGCGATAACATAAGCAACGGCCAGGAAAGGCATCACTTTCATCAGTCCGCCCATCTCATTGATGAACCGCGTGTGCGTTCGTCCGTAAATCATCCCGATGAGGGCAAAAAAGAGGGCTGTCATGATGCCGTGGGAGATCATCTGCAGAATGGCGCCGTTCATCGCCGTCTGGTTGAACATCAGGATGGCAAAAAGCACCAGGGCGCAATGGCTCACCGAAGAATAGGCATTGATGTATTTAAGGTCTTTCTGCCAGATTGCGCCAAGTGCACCGTAAATAACTCCGATCGTGGCCAGGATCAGGAATATCCAGCCCAGCTGGTGTGCAGCCTCAGGCAGGAGAAAAACAGCCACGCGGTAACAGCCGTATCCGCCGAGTTTCATCAGTACTCCTGCATGAAGCATTGAAACAGCAGTTGGCGCAGAGGCATGGCCGTCGGGCGACCATGTGTGGAACGGGAACATGGCTCCCAGCACGCCGAACCCAACAAAAAGGAATGGGAACAGGAAAAGCTGCACGTCAAGGGGGATATTCTGCTTTGATATTTTGATCAGGTCGAATGTAAGCTGGCCGCCACCGGGCGCCGAGTTGAAATAAATGCCGATGATTCCCAGCAGTATGAACGCCGAACCACCCATGAGCATCAGTGTCAGCTTCATGGCGGAATAATGCCGCGGACCGCTTCCCCAGATTCCGATCAGCAGGTACATCGGGATGACAGCCAGTTCGTAAAACAGGAACATGGTGAAAAGGTCGAGGGAGATAAAGAAGCCGAACACTCCGGAAGCCAGGAGGATCAGCGAGGTGAAAAATTCACGCGGCAGGTCAACGATATCCCAGCTGGCAAAAATTCCGGCAAACACAACCAGGGCCGTGAGCCCGATCATGGCAACCGACACGCCGTCGACCCCGAGATAAAAATGGATGTTGAGGGTTTGATACCAGACATTGTCCTGGACGAAGAGCACTTCGGCCATGTTACCCGCCCTGCGTTCGGCCAGGTAAAGCAGGATCAGGGCAATGGCGCTGATGAGCTGGAGGCTCATCCCGACCACTGCAACCCATTTGACCTGCATGTGCGTTTTGCATAACAAAATACCAATTACGGTAAGAACCGGTATAATGATAAATAGTGTCAGAAAACTCATTCTTCTATGGCTTTAATTGGTCAGAAAATAGGTGAATAACAATGTGATCAGCACCACGCCCGAAACAAACACGAGTGCGTACTGCTGCAATTGCCCTGATTGGAATCTTTTTATGCGGTCCGAAACTTCATTGGTCACAAAAGATATCCCGTTCATGGATCCGTCGACAACGTGGCGGTCGAACCATGCAATCGGGCGCGAAACATAGTTAAATATGATCTTCTTCGTAATGAAGATGTAAACCTCGTCAATATAAAATTTATGGAACGCCGCTGTTGAAAAACCACCCAGGGCGTTGTAAATCTTATCGGGAAGATTGGTCTCTTTCTTGTAAAAAAGCATGGCGGTAAATATTCCGATCAATCCGACCAACACAGCGGGGATGGCAATTTTCAGCTCAAGTTCCGAATGGAACGGCATGCGATCGGAGGATACGAACATTGAGAAAGGGATCAAACCGGCCAATATTGCACCAACTGCCAGTAACATTAAAGGAATGGTCATCGTTTTGGCTCCTTCATGCGGTGTGTGGTGATAATGGGTGTCTTTCCCCCAGAAAATCGAAAAATAAAGGCGGAACATGTAAAATGCAGTCAACCCGGAGACGATCATTTCGACCCAGTAAAGCATCATGCTTCTTTCATGACCGGCAGCCAGGATTTCATCCTTGCTGAAGAATCCGGAAAGAGGCGGAACTCCGGCGATGGCCAGGCAGGCAATCAGGAAGGTGATGTGGGTGATCGGAAGGTATTTCCGCAAACCACCCATTTCATTCATGACATTGCTGTGAACGGCATGGATGATGGCCCCTGCTCCGAGGAACAGCAATGATTTAAAAAATGCGTGGGTGAAAAGGTGGAACATGGAGGCCATGTAACCCAATCCTTCGTGTGAGCCGTATCCCGAAACACCGAGGGCAAACATCATCAGGCCGATCTGCGACATGGTAGAGTATGCAAGAACACGTTTGATGTCGAACTGCGTGCAGGCGATGACGGCCGCAAATATGGAGCTGAATGCCCCCACGTACATCACCACATCAAGGGCGACCGGGGCGGCAAAAATATAAATCGGGAAAAGACGCGCTACCAGGTAAACACCGGCAACGACCATTGTAGCGGCATGGATCAGGGCCGAAACGGGAGTCGGGCCTTCCATGGCATCGGGCAGCCAGATGTGCAGCGGGAACATCGCCGATTTACCGGCGCCGCCCATGAAAATGAAGATCATCGACCAGGTCATGGTTGACAAACCCAGGAACATGATACCGGTTCCTGACGAAAATGCCGGGCTGTTGGGGCCGGTAAGCGTAAGGAAATCAAAGGTTCCTGTTGAAAATGAAAGCATCAGGATCCCGATAAGGAATCCAAGGTCGGCAAAACGGGTAACGATGAACGCTTTCTTGGAGGCTGAGACTGCCGAATCTTTGGTATAATAAAACCCGATGAGCAGGTATGACGAAACACCTACGAGCTCCCAGAAAATATACATCTGGAAAATGTTTGTGGCGACCACCAGCCCGAGCATCGAGAAACTGAACAGCGACAGGGTTGCAAAAAAGCGCATGAATCCCTTTTCACCGTCCATGTAGCCGATGGAATACACATGCACCATGAAGGAAACCGTGGTGATCACGATCAGCATCATGATGGAGATGGGATCGAGAAGGACTCCGATGTCAATGTGCAGGGTATCGGTCAGGTTGAGCCAGCGCATGTTGAAGGCCAGGAACTTCTGAAAAGATCCGTCGGCTGCCTTTTCAAGAACGAAAAAGTACTTGTAGGCGGTCACCAGCGACAGGATCCAGATGACGAACAGGCCGGCGGTACCGGCGATGCCGGAGACGATCGGTTTAAAACGGTTCCCGAACAGGCCGACCACCACGAACATGAACAGTGGTATCAGCAGGATCCAAACGGTGTAACTGAAATCTATCATAGGTGTTATATTACCCCACCCCCTGCCCCTCCCCCGTGGGGGGAGGGGTTGGGGAGGGGAAGGTTAATACTTCATTTCATTCATCTTCTCAACATCAATGTTAGCCAGACGGCGGTAGATATTGATAATGATGGCGATGGCCACCGATGCTTCCGCTGCGGCAACTGCAATGATGAAAATGCTGAAAAACATCCCCTCCAGGTGATCCGGGTAGAGGATCTTGTTAAAAGCAACAAAGTTGATGTTGACCGAATTTAAAATCAATTCCGTCGACATGAGGATCGTGATCAGGTTTTTCCGGACCAGAAATCCATAAATACCGACAAAGAACATGATGGTGCCGGTGATTAAAAACCAGGTTAATGGAACGCCTTCAAACATATCGTTTGGGTATTATATGAATTAGTCTTTACGTTTCTTTGCAAGGATGATCGCTCCCACCATGGCCGCCAGCAAAAGGATGCTGATGACTTCGAACGGCAGGGCATATCCGAATTTTTCGGTGCTGATAAGGCTTTTGGCGATCACGCGGATGTCGGTACGTTCGCTGCCTGCAATGACCTCCACCGGGAACCTGTGCTGCAGGATCGTTGCAATGGTTATGACGGCACCTCCGGCAGCAGCCAGGAACGCAGGGATGATCTTCCTGAGGTCGGGCTTATCCAGTTTCTCTGCGATATGACTGGTGAGCAGGATCGAAAAAATGATCAGCACCACAATACCGCCGGCATACAGGGTGAGCTGAATGGCAGCGAGGAAGTTAAATCTCAGCAGGAAATACATTCCGCCGGTGGCCACCAGTACAAACAACAGGAAGGTGGCTGCCCGCAGGATGCGCCGGCTGGTCACAGTCAGAATTGAAAAAATGATTATGACTGCCGAGAAGATCGCAAACATCAATTGATTTGGTGTCATTCTACAATATCTTTAATGATGGATGATCCGGGTTGATTCAGGGTCTTGGTCAGCTTCGACCTGTCAAATACCGCATGCTCGAACTCCTGGCCCCAGGCCAGTGCATCGGACGGGCAGGACTTGATGCAAAGCCCGCAAAATGTGCACATTCCAAGGCGGTAAATGTGCCTGTCGATGATGCGTTTCTTTTTGCCGTCGGGCATGTCGATTTTTGCCTGCAGAACCTCGATGGTTCCGTTCGGGCACGCCGTTTCGCAAATACCGCAACCGGTACAGCGATGTTCGTTGTGCTCATTGTGCGGCATGATCACTTCACCCTTGAACCGGTCGTACATTTTCAGGGTCTTCCGGTTTTCCGGGTACTGCTGGGTTACGATCTCCCAGGGGCTGAAGAAGTATCTTCCGGTTACCTTCATCCCCGTGAGGAGAGATTTAACCGCGCGGAAAATATCTGCAAAGTATTCGAAAAAGCTGTTCATAGTTTTCTAAAAATGCCAACCCATTAATACGATAAATGCCATGATAAGAATATTGACCAGGTTGATGGGCAGGAGGTATTTCCATTCCAGGGTCAACAACTGGTCGATCCTCAACCTCGGGAAAGTCCATTTGAACCACATCATGATCCAGATGATAAAAAATGTTTTACCGATGTACCACACAAACGGCGGGATGAAATCCATAATATGATTGAATCCGTCCAACCCGCCAACATGGAATGGCATCCAACCGCCAAGGAATACTGTTGCTGCGATGGAGGCCACGATGAACATGTTCATGTATTCGGCCAGGAAGAAAAAGGCGAACTTGATCCCCGAATATTCCGTGTGAAAACCTGCCGTAAGTTCCGATTCGGCCTCGGCAAGGTCAAACGGTCCGCGGTTTGTTTCGGCTGTGCTGGAAATGAGGAACACGATGAAGGCGATGAAAGCCGGGATATGCCCTTTAAACAGGAACCAGCCATCGCGCTGCCCTTCAACGATTGCAGAAAACTGCATGGTGCCGGCCAGGATGATGATGGTAACCAGCGACAACCCCACCGAAAGTTCATAGCTCACGATCTGTGCACCGGAGCGCATGGCGCCGATGAGCGAATACTTGTTGTTGCTCGACCAGCCGGCAAGCAGAATGCCGACAACGCCCAGCGATGAAACGGCAATCACGTAAAGGATCCCGATGTCAAAATCGATGGCATGAAGCCCTTTTGCAAAAGGAATGGCGGCAATGGCCATAAACGATGCGATGATCACGATAAAAGGCGCAATGTTGAACAGCAGTTTGTCCGCGTTCTTGATATACACCAGCTCCTTCATGAGCAGTTTGAACAGGTCGGCAATGGTCTGGAAAAAACCATAAGGCCCAACCCTGTTCGGACCCACCCTGTTCTGCATGAACGCACATACCTTGCGTTCGGCATACACGAGGAACAAACCAACCAGCGCGTAAAAGAGCAGGATAAGCACACCGATGATGGTCATTTCCACAAGAACAGCCCAGAATGCAGGCAGGTTGTCGTAAAGGAACTTATCGAGCCATTGGTTGAAAGACGTAAAGTCGTAAATGCTAAAGTTCATAGATAAGTTTTATTATCTGTCAATAT
>JBAXDH010000173.1:0-6037 GCA_037141055.1 bacterium
TTTGGCAACAAAGACGGTTGCGTGACCCTTGCGGAAGTTCAGTGCGTGGAGATCAAGCCGCGCACGAAATAATATTACAAAATCAGGTATCAAAGGCAGCCTCTTCAGTGGGGCTGTTTTTTTTTTACCTCACCCTAACCCTCTCCTGAAGGAGAAGGGGCCGGGGGATGAGGTCACTTGATTATTTTCACTAAATTTGAAAAAAATCCAGACCTCCATGAAAAACCAGTATAACCGCCGGGATTTTATCAAAGCCATTGCTGTTGCCGGGGCGGGACTTGCCGTTAGTGACGACCTGATGGCTGCAATGGAGCCGGGCACGGACGTCCGCGAACATGCACCGGCACCGGTTGGAAGCCCCATGAAAAAAGTGCGCATCGGCTATGTGGGCGTCGGGCTCCAGGGAACATCGCACGTGGAAAACCTATTGAAGGTGGAGGGTGCTGAAATCACCGCCGTTTGCGATATTGTGGAGAGCAAGGTCAAAAGAGCCCAGGACATGGTTGAAAAGGCCGGGTTCAAACGCCCTGACGGTTACTCAAAAGATGAGTTTGACTGGCGGCGGCTGTGCGAACGGAACGACATCGATCTTGTGTACACGGCTACACCCTGGCAATGGCATGTGCCCATCTGCCTGGCTGCGATGAATAACGGCAAGCATGTGGCCACCGAAGTGCCTGCAGCCATCACCATGGATGAATGCTGGGAACTTGTCGAAACATCGGAAAAGACCGGCAGGTATTGCATCATGATGGAAAACTGCAATTACGATAAGGTGGAGATGATGATCCTCAACATGGTAAAAAAGGGGATGTTCGGGGAACTGGTTCATGCCGAATGCGGCTATCTGCACGATCTGCGCAGTGTAAAACACGACATGGAAGGGGAAGGAGTGTGGCGGCGCGATTTTTCAATGAAACACAACGGGGACCTCTACCCGACGCATGGCCTGGGCCCGGTGATGCAGTGCATGGATATCAACCGCGGAAATTATTTCGATTCCATGGTGTCATTCGGTTCGAAAACAAGGGGACTTCATGAGTATGCTGTTGCTACATTCGGCACGGACAGCCCGCAGGCCCGCGAAAAGTTTGTCCTGAGCGACGTGGTGACCACGATGATACGCACCATGAATGGTGAAACCATCGTGGTGACGCACGACACAAGCCTTCCCCGCCCGTACAGCCGGAATATCCTGATCCAGGGAACCAAAGGGATTGTGCGGAAATATCCTGAACCGAAAATCTATATTGAGGGTGTCAGCAAGACCAACGACCAGTGGGAACCCATCAATGATTACCTGAAGAGCTATCAGCACCCGATTTGGGAGGAACTGGAGACGGCCAGCAAGGGAGCAGGTCACGGGGGAATGGACTACATCGAAGACTACCGGCTTGTCAATGCATTGCTCAAAGGCATTGAACCCGACATGGATGTTTACGACGGAGTGCTGATGAGCGCTGTGCGTGTTCTCAGCGAGAGATCCATTGCCAGGGAAGGGAAGATCATGAAATTTCCCGATTTTACCCGTGGGATGTGGAAGAAACAGCGGGACCTGATGGTGATGACAAATCCCCGGTAAAAATGTGTAAAAATTTCAAAATGCAAAGTCAAAATTAAAATGCAAATAATGAAACAGAAAATGCCTGCAAAATCCTTCACGTTGCAATTTGCTCTTTGCTTTTTGCTTTTTGCATTTTCTTTTTCCGGGTTTTCCCAGCAGAATGTTGCCAGCCATGCACGGGCAGTCATTACGCCCGCCCTGATGCGACAGACAATCGGGTACCTGGCTTCCGATTCCATGAAAGGCCGTTCTATCCCTTCGGAAGGCCTTGACAGGGCCGGGGATTTCATTGCAAGGCAGCTCCGGTCGTTTGGTATGCAGCCATTTAACGGAAACTACTTTCAAAACCTTGAATACTGTACCTACGACCTTGGACCAAACAATTTTTTATCAGTGGTAAAGGATATCGAGACGAAAAATTTTAAAATCGGTGATGATTTTGTGCCGTATGACATTTCAGGAAACCGGCCGGCAGAAGGCGGCCTTGTTTTTGCCGGGTACGGCATCACGGCCCCTGAATTCGGTTACGACGATTATAAGGATATGGACATTGCCGGGAAAATTGCGGTAATCCTCCGGCTGGAACCGGGCCAGGCAGATTCATCACAAAAGCTTTTTGGCGGATTGGAGTACACCCGGCACTGCTGGTTGACGGAGAAACTGAAAAACGCACAGGAACATGGCGCAGTAGGCATATTGGTTGTCTCAGGCCCGCTGCAGTACACCTCCCTCGGACCCAGGGGATTTCCATGGCCGTCGCTGTCGGAGAATGTGCCGAAAGAAGTTTCACCCATTGATTACTGCGGCAAACCGGAAGGTTTCATCCCGATGGTCTCTGCCGGCGAATCTGTTATCAATGAATTGTTCGGCAGTGCCGACTCCCTGAGACGGATACAGGAACGAATTGAAAAAAATATGAAACCAGGTTCTTTCCCTTTCCCCGGGAGAACTGCCGCCCTCAATGTTTCCTTCACCAGCAAACCCGTTGATGGTCACAATGTGATCGCCTGGCTGGAGGGTTCTGATCCAGTGTTGAAAAATGAAGCCATCATCATCGGGGGCCATTATGATCACATCGGTTACCAGAAAGAGCATGTTCCCGGCTCGGATTACATATACAACGGGGCCGACGACAATGCTTCGGGCACGAGCGGGGTGCTTGCTGCCGCAAAAACCTTCGCAACCATGATTGTAGCTCCGAAGCGCAGTGTGATTTTTATCGCATTCGCCGGGGAGGAGAAAGGCCTCCTTGGAAGTGCAACCTATATCCGAAAGCCGCTATGGCCTCTGGGCAAAACAGTCGCCATGCTCGACCTCGACATGATCAGCCGGAATAATCCCGATTCACTGGAGATTATCGGCGCAAAACAGAACCCCGGCCTGGTGAAAGTGGTAAGAAAGCAGAACAGGGAAACAGGGTTTATCCTTGCCGAAAGCAAATCGAAACACATGGATGGCGGAAGCGATCATGCCAGCTTCTTTAACGCCGGAATCCCGGCCATCTTCTTTTTTACAGGCCTGCATGCCGATTATCATAAGGTGACGGATAATCCCGATAGGGTCAATCCCGAAAAAGCGGCGCGGGTGGCGAGACTGGCATTCCTGACTGCCTGGACCATTGCAAATGAGAACAGGCATTATAAAATCATACGGCCTGCAGGCGGAGGTGACGAATAACTAGGAGGATGCCTGGTAAAACCGGAGGAAATGGAAGCTCCACGGCAGGAGCGACACATAAAGGCCTGCATCATGCATTTCATCGCCGTTGCGCGTGAATGTAATTTCCGATAACGGATCATTCATGCGCCAGTCACGGGAACGCAAATCATTGCCCGGAATCCTGATGTTACCCTGTACGCTCTGGCCGGAGTAGTTCACAGCAACCAGGAAACGGTCCTCCTCATCACTCCAGCACCATGCAAGCAGGTTCTTGAAGTTGTCGTTGCCAGGCCAGCCCAGGCATTCGCACAACTGCCAGTATCCATCGTGAAATACGGGATGACTGATTGAATTGAGCAGGTTGTGGTAGAACGTTTTCAGCTCACAATCTGCTTTTTCATCCGGACGCCTGCGCAGGAACACCGGCAGTTTTACCGCTCTGCCCTGGAACTGTCCCTCATGAAATAATTTCGCCCCGGGAAGTGTGGCAAAGACCACCGCTGCCGCCCTGTTTTTCCCGGGAGGAAATGCCACAACATGCCTGGGTTCGTCATGATTTTCGATAAACCGTATCATTTTTGACTGGTACTCGCCGTCGGCCAGGAGATGGAGCCTGATTTCGGCGGCTGTGTTGTGTTCGAGCCTGTCGTACAGCCGCTTGTCGTAGCAAAAGTCGAATCCCTGTTGCTGAAGCGTCCACTCTTTATCCCAGTATGCCTCTGCGATGAATATGAAATCACGGTTGCTGCGTTTGACGGAAGGAATGAGTTCTTCCCAGTAGTCGAGCAGCGGCCTGGAACCGGCGCGTTTGCCCCAGGTTTTTTCAAAGATGTCGTTCAGCATCAGCATGGCCATGTCGCATCGTACTCCGTCGCATTGTCCGGCAATCCTGGTAACGGTTTCAATGGCTGATTCACGCAGTCCCGGGTGGAATGCGTTGACCTGCAGCACATCCTGCCATGCCGGGTAGAACGGATCCTTGCCGCAGGCCAGTATGTTCCCGTTAATCTGAATAAAGGTTATTGGATCATCCCTGAGGTCTTCCTTGTTCCCTGCAATAAAAAAGTCAGGAGATTCTTCCACCCACGGATGGTCGTGCGCCAGGTGGTTCGGCACAAAATCCAGGATAAGCCTGATGCCGCGCCCTGCAAGCTGATCGCGTGCGATGGCAAGACCTTCATCGCCGCCAAGCATCGCATCCACCGTATAACGTCTTACACAATAAGGCGAGCCAACATTGTCTGCAAAGGTGAAATCGGGCAGCGCCCTGCGAAAATCGGCCAGGTTGCCAGGGTGCTGGTTTGAAACTGCGATTCCCAGGGGGCTTCGTTCCCAGACACCCATCAGCCAGACGGCTTCCGGGTTGAAACGCGCAATTTCATCCCACTTTTCGCCGGGGACATTTGCCAGTGTGA
Source organism: bacterium (assembly GCA_037141055.1). Lineage (GTDB taxonomy): Bacteria > Bacteroidota > Bacteroidia > Bacteroidales > FEN-979 > CAIVAT01. Next base: position 4,639 of record JBAXDH010000173.1, read on the forward strand.
TGGGGTAATTCAACTGCTTCCCCATTTCGTAGAGCCATACCCAGGTGTTGATTTCGTAAATGACGGGGTTTCTTTTCAGGGGTTCCATAAGTATGAATTTTCACCCTTTCCCCTCACCACTTCCCCAAAAAAGGAATGGGTGAAAGTCCCTCCCTTTTTGGGGAGGGATTTAGGGTGGGGTTATTTGTTGTCTTTCCAGACCTCCAGGTGCGCCTGGATAAATTCCACGATTTTCTGGTGGTCCTCCTTCCCTGAACCATCGATGGTCATCGGCTCTCCAAAGGCGATGTGGACATGCTTGCGCCGGTCGATCGGGCCAATATCTTTCAGCCATCTTCCAAAAGCCCAGAAATCGGTTTTTATGGCGATCGGTATAACCTGGACCCCTGCTTTTGAAGCCAGTTTCGTGCCCAGCGAGTTGAATTCCGCCGGGCGAAATTCAACCCTGCGCGTACTTTGTGGAAAAATAATGATGGATATATTATTTTTCAACCGGTCAAGACCCTGCTCCATGACCATCCTGAAATCCTCCCTCGGATTTTCACGGCTCAGCACGATGGGATTGCGCGATAACATGACATCCTTGAACGCCCAGTGGTGAACCAGTTCATTCTTTACAACAAATGTAACATCTTTGAGCGGCTGGACGATTCCGGGGAAGATCATGGTTTCGAGGGTGCTCATGTGGTTGCTGACAAACAGCACCGGCCCGCTGGTTTTGCGGATGTTGTCAAGGCCTGTGATATGGATGCGTCCGCCGCAGCGTTCAACATTGGTGAAAATAACATGGGAGGTGTCGACCCATTTTTTTGTGTCATACTTGCCCCTGCGGGCTAGTTTGCGTGATGCGAAAACAGCGTTGAGAAACAGGGAGATAAAAACAAATCGCGTGTTGAAGACCAGCCTGTCCGCAAGGATTCGCGGTGCGTTTTCCGGTGTATGGTATTCGTTTTCAGCAGTGATGTCAGGACGCATTCTTTGTTCGTTTACAGTTTTTAAATTATTGAATATTCATGAGAAATTCCATTAAGGTGCGGTATTTCAAATTCAAATGTAAGAAGATTTAACCAGTTTGCTCCTGATCATACCAGCTGGCGTACATTTGGTAATTCCGGGAAATCCGGTTCACCTGCCCTTCGAGCAACGCCTGGTCGATGTCTTTAACTTTGCGCGCGGGCAGCCCGGCCCATACCGTTCCTGACTCCACGACGGTGCCTTCCGTTACCAGCGCTCCGGCACCGACAATTGAATTGCTGTTGATCACGGCACCGTCCATGATGATGGCACCCATTCCGATAAGCACGTTGTCGTGGATGGTGCAGCCGTGGATGATGGCGTTGTGTGCGATGGAAACGTTGTTGCCGATCGTCACCGGGGCTTTTTGATAGGTGCAGTGTAC
>JBAXDH010000174.1:0-6024 GCA_037141055.1 bacterium
AGCATATCGGTAAACTGGGAACACCAAAACGTGAGGCATTTGAAAGCGAATTACGCATTGACTTGCTTGGTGAAGCAATCAAACGAGCTCGCAAGGAACGCCATCTCACTCAGGAAGAACTGGGGCAGTTGGTTGGTGTTAAGAAAGCTCAAATCTCTAAGTTAGAAAATAGCCTGACCGATGCCCGATTTGAAACAATTATGAAAGTGTTTAAAGCATTGAATGCTAAGGTTAACTTTAATGTTGAATTGCTCAATCAGACAGTAAAACTCGCTTAATCATTTAACAATCAATGTATAAGAGGGGTCAATGAGAATCGGCCAGGGATGGTAAACTCCACCGGCCGGTCCAAGCCCACTTCAAAATCAACCACTTACACGTTAAACCGTAGGTGGTTTTTTATTTTCCGCCAGGTTTCGGCCAGGTTTTGAGGAAAATCACCCAATTTCAGTCATTTTTACAACGTAGAATGACACAACGAATGCGATAATGACCAGAAGCAGGATGAGCGGGAAAAATACCAGTGAGGGATGTTCTCCCGGTTGATAGCTATTCCTGGAATTTCTTTCCCTCAGCCATCATTGCCAGGATCTGCTTCAAGCGTTTTTCACGGATCACGGGGTTTTTAGCGGTTTGCAACTTCCAGGCAACAGAGTATATATTTGTTTTGTTCAGCGATTCATAGAAAACGAAAGCCTTCTGGTCTTTTTTAAGTTCTTCCAACAGATCATCCGGGGCCGACATTTTGCCAGGTGAATCATACGCTTTGTCCCACCTGCCGTCGGCTATTGCCGCTTCCACCGCTATCAGCCCGGGAGACTTCATCCGGCCTTCCTTTTCGAGGCGTTCCACAAGCCCGATATTCCTTTTGGACCATAGGCTTCCCGCTCTCCTGGGGGTAAATTTCTGGAGATAAGATATCTCATCGCAGGTTTTAAGTTGGCTGTCAATCCAGCCGTAGCACAGGGCTGTATCCAGGGCCTCACTGTATATAATTGTATTGACCCCTGAACCTTTTTTGTAAAATCTCAGCCAGATTCCTGCTGAAGTTTCATAGTTTAGCGCAAGCCACATTTCCCATTCGGTGGGTGAACTGAAAGGAATTACCAGCAATTCCGGTTTGCTTTTTACCTGCATTGGTTGGCGGCTGTTTACTAATATGCAATATTAATGGTTTTTGATTTTCAATATTGTTTTTTGTCAGATTTTCGCTGTTTCGATCGGTTACTGAACAATGTGGTACCGTATCAGGTTCCAGGTTGAATCGTGGTTTGAGTTGACAATTGTTGTTTGAATCAACCCCACGTTTTTTGCGCTGAGAAAACTCATTGCCCTGGAAAATGAAGTGCCTGGTTCAGGGGGATGGGTATCTCTTGTTTCGCTGACACTGAAAAAGTTCCTGCTGCCCATCATGACTTCATTATAAAAGTTCAAATTCTCAAAATAATAATGATTGTAGTAATGCCTTGCATCACCCAACGGAATGCCTGCATTATAGGCCATAAAATCAGGGGGGCTGGAATTGCCGAAACTCACAACATCCGGTTCAATGGCGCACCATCGAAAAATATGGCCTTCAAACCTGATCATATAATGATCGGTCACTGAATGAACTGTTTTGTTGTCATCCAGGATAAATTTCTCCTGGTAAAATTCAGGCGGACTTGAAATGTATGTGCAATCCACCTGATGTGATTTGGAGTTTTGATAGATCCAATAGGTGCCGGGTTGAAATAAATAGTATGCCTTCACTTGATCAGAAACTGTAAGGTATAAGGTTTCTGAAGATTTGCTGCATGAGATCTGCAATGCAGCTAAAGATAAATAAAACAGGTAAGTAGCACCTCCGTATTGTTTTTTCATTTCTTCTTTTTTAAAAAATCCGGGCCGAAATTCAGTCCCCGGGGAGGTTTATGATCACGTTGCCCGTTTTCTGACCTGATTCGACATATTTATATGCATCAACAATTTCCTCCAGTTTGTATCGCCTGTCAATGACCGGTTTATATTTTCCTGCCATGGCAAGTTCTTTTAAGAAAACCACATCCGCTTTGCTGATGGTTGGGATGGGGAACAAGACCTTCTTCCCGCGGAACAGGGGAGTGGCAATCGCCAGGAAAATGTTCTCCGCGTTTTTCCCAAGTTCGGTGGATATGTAAATCCCGTTTTTCTTCAGCAATGGCCTGCATTTCCCGAATGAAGTTTTACCCACGGAGTCAAAAATAAAATCAAATTCCCGGTCTGTTTTCGTAAAGTCTTCCCGGGTATAATCAATTACCACATCGGCTCCCAGGGATTTTACAAGGTCAATATTTTTGGTGTTGCAAACGGCCGTGACCCAGACACCCATTTGTTTGAGCAGTTGCACTGCTGCCGATCCGATGGCGCCGGTGGCACCGTACACCATCACATTTTGTCCTGCCCGGACTTTTGCTGCGCGTATGTCGCACAGGGCGTAGTGCCCGCCTTCGGTCAGCGGGGCCGCCTCTTCGAACGTGAAATTCCCGGGCATGGTCGCAATGGCACCCTGTTCAGCCATGGTCATGTATTCGGCATGTGCCCCGAACGTTCTGTCACTGAACCCGAATACCCTGTCACCCAATTTGAACAAGGTCACACCGCTGCCAACTTCTTCAACGACCCCGGCAAATTCGTTGCCCATCGTGGTGTATTTCGGCCGGAACAATCCTGTGAAAAACCTGGATATAAAATATTCCGCACTTCGAAGTCCGCTATCGGTGCGGTTCACGGTTGCGGCATGAACTTTTATCAGCACTTCACCGGGTTGAGGCTCGGGCATGTCGACCTCCATTAACCTGGCCACTTCCGGCGGACCGTAACGGGTATGTATGATAGCTTTCATTTTCATAGTTTCACGTTCAAAGTTCAAAGTTCGCAGTTCCAGGTTCTTTGTGCCATTGACTCCATGCACTATTCCTGATGCACTGCCCCGGGTTGCAAAGAATCCGGTTCCGCTTTGCGAAAATACCCTTTTGCAATGGACTGGCATAGCGACCACCATTGAGTCTCGCCTCTCTTTTTTCCAAGCCTCACAATTACAACGTCTTCAGATGAATTCACATAAATGATCTGACCCAGGATGCCCACTGCCATGAAGTCGCCTTTGTCTGAAGGCATCCACCACTGATAATGATAATTTTTGTTGCCTCCGCTGGTCGTATCAATCGAGATGGATTCCTCCACCCATTTCCGCGAAACGATTTGTTTGCCGTTCCAGTTGCCTTTGTTCTTGTATAACCGTCCGATCTTTGCAAAATCCCGTGCCCGTGCGTTTATGCAGCAGAACGTTTTTTCAAGCCCGTTCTCTTTCCGGTCGATGCTCCAGGATGCATCATACTCCATGCCCAGCGGGGTCCATAGTTTTTCCTGGAGGTATTGCGTTACGGTTTTGGTTTTTAGCGCCCGTTCCAGGATTAAACCAAGTAGTTGTGAATTTCCGCTGGCATATTCGAATTTAATCCCCGGTTCGGATTTTAGTTTCATCTTTTCGATTTCATGCCGCAGGTTTTGTCCGTAATAGAAAGATGCAGCATCTCCGAAGGGGTTATAATAACTCTCATTGTATTTGATGCCGGAGGTCATCTGCAAGAGGTGCCTGATCTTCACCTTCTCAAATCCTTTTTTGGTGAGTTCCGGGATATAGGCTGTAACAGGTTCATCGACAGATTTTATAAGTCCGTCGTAAATGGCGCAGCCGATCAGGATGGATGTTACCGATTTTGCCATGGAGAATGAAGGCACAATGCTCTCCCGGTCGTATCCCCCGAAATATTTTTCATATTGAATTGTATCGTGCCGGATAATCAAAAAGGCAACGGTATGGTTATCCTCCAGGTATTTGTCAAAAAGAGCGGCATTTGTGCTTTCTGAATAATTTTTTGCACGGACTACACCCGGAGATGCAACCGGGAATTGGAATTTAACCGAATCACTGTGCAGTGGCCTCGAAGGGAATTTTTTATAGTCGCTTATATCAGCAAAATTATATACCACGAAGCGCCATACTTTGCAGGACGGGAGCAGGCATGACAATGCCAGCGCTGCGATTATAGTCCTGAAAAATTTGTGATATCTGCTCATAGGCCTGGTTTTAACATATTTTAATGTAGTACATTATCATTATGATATAGTAATCCATACCGTAATAATCTGAGAACAGAATTCGCCGGCCCCTTCGGGGCCAGATCCCGGTAGCAGGCATGCCCCCAAAGAGTTTTATGCGCTCCGTAGGTGCGCAATTATTGCTGATTCGTTTACCTTTTGAAATATAATTCCGCACCTACGGAGCGAATTTCACGTGTTCATCGTGAACTGATTCGAATCAACCGGCAGGATAAAGGCCATGGAATCCCCGGCAACTTTTTCAAGGTGTCTCAAAGCATCCGGCCCAATTCCCCTGCCTGTAAATCCGGGTGTTAAATATAATGAAACTTCCGCTGTCCTGTCGTACGCCTGTCGTTTTTTATACTGTGAAATGTAACAGAACCCGCAGGATATGCCATCGGCCCTGATCACGAAGGATGAATATTTTCATGGTTAACCGGGATGAATTCCTTCAGTTCCTGCACCGGAATTTCTTCGGTATAATAGGTCGATGTCGAATGCAGGATGTAATGATCATAAATCTCTTTGATGAAGCCAAAATCATCGTCAGTGATTTCAGTGTAGGTGAGGATCATGATTTTCCGTTTGTTTTATAATTTCCAGGATTTTTCGTTCCCTGTCGAATGAATACGTTCTGTCTGTTTTTTTGCAAAATGCATACAGTTGCAGGGCCTTTTCAAAATAAACCCTGTTGGTGACGGGTTGCTCCCGGTTTCCGAATTGTACCATGATGTCAGCCAGCATTTCACAATTCACCGTGTTCATGCCCTTAAACTGAAGCAGGTATTCGTCCGAATCCGTTTCGTTGAGAATCAAATAAGCATTCATATTGAACCCGGTTTCATCCAAAAACATCTCCTTGATCTTTTTGGTTTGGTCTTCGGCAGGAAACGCCTGGATTTCAGCGGTATTCAAAAGCTTTCCAATGACAGCCCTCAACACCAGCCCTATTTTCTCAATTTCGCGCATTAAATAATCTTTCTGCTCCATGTCCGGTGATGTTTATTTGCAATATTTTGCAATTTGTTTGCCGGCCTCGCCACTTCCCAATTCTTCTGCCTTTTTTAAATCAGCGCAGCCACGCTCCGCCCTGGTTATTTTGATGTTCGCCATTCCCCTTGCGTACCAGGCATCCGCATATTCAGGTTATGGGCGAATGGTTTTGGCATAGTCATCGGTTTCCATTAATTGATAACGATGGGATAAAAAAAATTGCATAACCTTTGAAATTTTTTGTCCTGACACTATCTTCGGATTGGTCTGTGCCTGCAAATCCACGGAAGGTTTTTTCGAAGGATCCCTGGGGGAAGGCAATACTGCAAGTGCAGAACAAATAGAGGCACAGAAGAGTTATTTTCAAGGTTTTCATGTGAAGGGTGTAACCGTCTTCTGTCTGAAGGACTCAATTATTATCTTGTGTTTATCACTTCTGCTATACAAATATAGCGAAAGTGCTCATAATTTTAATGAACTTTGTCATGCAATTTTGTCTGTATTCAGTCAGTCCGGGCTGTTTATATTTCTTGACTGTGAAATTCAGGCAGGAGATAAACGCTCAACGTCGTTTATATGTTTTGCAACAGAAGGATGCCTTTGTTTACATTAAAGTATGGCCTGATAAAGTAGAGAAAAAAAATAAACCTGAAAACAGTTGTTGAAAAAACAAAATAAAACAGAAATGACAGAAAAAAAAGGAAATGCAGGAAATGGTATTGGCATCGGTGCAGCACTTGGAGTTGCATTTGGAGCAGCTTACGGCTATAAATCAGGGAACATCTCCCAAAGCATTGCCTTAGGACTTGCGATTGGTGTTGCAGCCGGTGCAATTTTTGACTTTGTAATTAAAAAAAATTAATATCTAAGTTAAACAACAACGAACCGCTAACATCAACTACCCGA
>JBAXDH010000175.1:0-5992 GCA_037141055.1 bacterium
TGGTGTTCTGCTGCCACTGGTAAGTGAAGGTGCCGCTGCCGCCTGAAACCGAAACACTCATCGCATGCGCGCTGCCCGAGCAGATCGTGCCGCTGGCAGGCTGGGTGGTGACGGAAAGTGCAGGACTGATTGTCAGGATCATTTCATCGGTAGCAGGCGTGCAGGGAGTGTTCCCGTAGACCGTCAGCGTCAGGTGAACATGCCCGTTGGCTTTATCCGCAACACCCGGCGTATAGATCGGGTCTTCGGTGGCATTGTTGTTAAAATACCCGTCGCCCGGTGTACTCCACAGCAGGGAACTGCCGTTCACGGCCGTGGCTGCCATTGGATAGGTTGATCCCGAGCAGATTGTAGCATCATCCCCGGCGGCCGATGTTGGTGCTCCCATTATCGTGATGGTCATGGCAGAGGTTGCCGCGGTTGAACACCCGGAGTTCGGGCTGGCCGTAAGCGTAAGGGTCACAACACCGGTTTCGCCGGATAACGGCGTATAGGTGGGAGTCAGCCCGGTGGTATTTGTCAGGGCTCCGGTGGCACCCGCATTGGCTGCCCATGACAGCGTGAGATAGTTGCTTGCACTGGCTGTACTCACCGTGAAGGCGGTTCCCTGGCACACCGACGCATTTGATCCGGCGGCGGCCAGCGGAGCCTTGTTGATGGTCAGCGTCATCTGGCCGGCAGTGGCCGGGCATGCGCCGCCCTGTGAGGCTGTAAGGGTAAGGATGGCGGAACCATTCACGATATCACTTGCACTGGGCGTGTAAACCGGATTCAGCACGGAATTGCTGCTGAAGGTCCCCGTGCCCGAACTGGTCCACAACAGGGAGGTATATCCGCTGGCAGTGGCCGACATTGTCGCAGTTGCGCCTTCACAGATTGTCTGGGCATTTCCAGCATCCACGGTTGCCGGCGTGCCAACCAGCAGGGTCACCAGGTCTGAACTCGACTGACAGGGCCCGTTCGATATCGTCCAGCGGAAAACATATGTTCCTGCAGAAAGACCGGTGATGGTGGTGGCATTGCTTGTATTGGCCGTAATCGTTGCCGACGGACCGCTTTCCTGGGTCCATAATCCTGAACCAAAACCGGAAGCCGGTGAATTGGCAGCCATGGTCGCGGTTGCAGGCAAAGCGTGACAGATGACCTGGTCATTGCCGGCAAATGCCGCCGTGGGCTGGTTGTAATTGGTCAGCGTCATGGTGCTGCTGGAAATGCAGGTTCCGTTGGTAATGGTATAGCTGAAGACGTAATTTGTCTGACTGGCGATCAATCCGGTTACAATGGCCATCGAACCGGTTGACGGGAATATCGCAGGTGAATTCGGTCCTGAAACCAATGCCCATGCACTGCTTCCGCTCGCGGGAGTGTTTCCGATGAGCATGGTATACCCGGCATTGCACAGGGACTGGTTTGCTCCGCCGTTGGCAGTGATTGACTGGCTGAAATTCACCGTCAAGTCAGCCGTGCCTGGCGTGCAGGTGCCGTTGCTGATGGTCCAGCGCAACACATAGGTTCCGTAACTGCTTGCCGTAAAGGTCGAACTGCCGCTGGTTGAAGCGCTGAAGGTTCCGGTCCCCCCGCTGACAATGCTCCACGCCCCGGTGCCAACGGTTGGGGTATTGCCCCCAAGGCCCGCACTCACCAGTGATCCGCAGATGTTCTGGGTTGACCCGACAGTGGCAGTGGTGGGTGTCTCGTAGTAGTTTACGGATATGCTGGCCGTACTGGCGGTGCATGAGCCGTTGGTGATGGCCCATTTGTAAACATATGCGCCATAGGCGTTTGCAGTTGCCGTGGATGACCCGGAGGTCTGGGCGCTGAACATTGATCCACCCGGTCCGGAAACTTGGGACCAGGTCCCATTCCCATTGACAGGTGTATTCCCTCCCAGGGATCCGGAAGTAAGCGTTCCGCATACATTCTGTGTTGCCCCGACTGTTGCAGTGGTCGGGGTCGCAGAGTTGGTAATTGTCACAGTGCTCTCTGATGGCGGACATACACCATTGGTGATGGCCCATTTGAATTGATAAATACCTGGGACCATACTCGTTACTGTCGTGTTATATAAAGATGGATCGGTAATTGCGGGAGAATTCGGCCCACTAACCATTGTCCACAACCCGGTACACGGAGTCGGGTCATTTGCGGCGAGGGTGGTGCCCGTCACGTTGCACAGGCTTTGATCCGGACCGGCGCTGGATGCGAGGTATTTGAATACCGTGATAAAAATCACATCGTTGGTGCAGGCCGACGGCGTCGGGGTGCCGTTGTCGCATACCGACACGGTGGCCTGGTCGGTTCCGTTGTAAGTGGCATCGGTGAGGGTGTAGGTAAAGGCACCATTGGCGGAAACCGAAAGCGTACCGTGCGATGGACCGGTTACCGGCGTTGTGTTTACAGTGAGGGCGGTTCCGTCAGGATCATAATCGCCGTTGGCCAGCACGTTGCCTGTCATCGCCGCATTGCTGCAGAAACTCAGGGTTTCATTCACAATAACGGGAGGATCGTTCACCGCAGTTACCGTAATCATGAGATCGCCCGTATCGCTTCCCCCGTTTCCATCGGTGATGACATAGGAGGCGGTTGGCACGGTGCCGTTGTAATTGGTGACCGGCGTGAACATGAAGGAGCCGTTGGGATTGATCAGCAAACTGCCAACGCTGGCAAGCGTGGCCGTGATCCCGGCCGAATAGGTCGAGCCGCTGACTGCGTACTGCGTTACCGTAAGCGGGTCGCCCTCTGCATCGGTATCATTGGCGGTGACAGAACCGCTTACAGGTGTGTCCTCCGGTGTGGTTACATGATCATCGACTGCAACCGGCGGGGCATTGTCATCATTGGTGATGGTTCCGAGCCCGGTGACATCCGACAGGGTGACCGCCCGCCCGTTGTTCGACAGGGAGGTCAGGCCAACCGTGAATGTTTCATTGCCTTCAAATTTGGTGTCTCCGTTCACAGCAACGGTGACGGTTTTACTGGTCTCGCCGATGGCAAATGTCAATGTTGTGGTTGACACGGCGGAGTAATCGGCATCGGCGGTGGTGGCCGTGCCATCGGAGGTGGCGTATACCACCGAAACTGCTGCATCCGATGCATAGGTCATGCTCACGGTGAAGCCGAAACTGGTCGTTCCGCTGTTTCCTTCGGCGAGGGTCACATCGCCGATGCTTATTGTTGCAGCATCATCATTGGTGATGGTACCTGTTCCCGTGGATGTGCCAAGGGTTACACTGTATCCGCTGGCAGAAATATTGCTCAGGTTCAGCGTGAAGGTTTCAGAAAGTTCAACCTTGGTATCTCCGCTTACCGAAACAATCACGGTCTGGGTCGTCTGACCGGGGCTGAACACCATGGTGCCATTCGTGGCCAGGTAATCGCCGTCAACGACTGTGGCGGTGCCGTTGGCTGTTGCATAGTCGACAAATACAGGAACAGCCGAGGCTGCACTCAACGTTGCCGTGAAGGTAAAATTGGTTGTGCCCGCATTTCCTTCTGCAACTGTCGCATTGCCGATGCTTACGGTCGCAGCGTCGTCGTTGGTGATGGTGCCGGTTCCGGTGGATGTTCCAAGGGTGATGGGCCGGCTGATGGTTGCAAGGTTGCTCAGGCCGACTGTAAATGTTTCCGTTGACTCAACTTTTGTATCGCCGGTAACAAGCACCGTGAGTGTCTGGGTCGTGGTGCCGGCGCTGAATGTGAGTGTCCCTGTTTGAAGCGTGTAATCGGCATCCGCCGTGGTGGCGGTAGCGTCGGTGGTTGCATAATCAACCGTAACCGCTGCATCGGATGCTTTGCTCATCGTTACCGTAAAGGTGTAACTCGTTGTGCTGCTGTTTCCCTCATTGTGCGTGACATTGCCGATGCTCACGGTGGCAACGTCATCATCAGTGATGGTACCCGTTGCCTGGCTGTCGTAAGTAACCAGCGCGTTGGAAATCGATGACAGGTTTACAACGAAGGTTTCGGTGATCTCCACAACGCTGTTGTTGATGATCGGCACCGAAATCGTATGGGTTTCGGCATTGGTACCCGTGAAGGTCAGGGTCCCGGAAGTCAAGGTATAATCGCCGGGTTGCAAGGCTGTGCCGTTGGCAGTGGCGTATGCAATGGTAAATCCGCCCTGAACGGCTCCGGTCAGCAATACCGTGAAGGTGGCAGTACCGTCCGATTCGCCCACTGCCACATCTGCAATGGAAAGGCTGGCTGCATCGTTGTCGGCAATGGTCACGGTTGCGGCAACAGGAGTTCCAAGTGTCGTATTGGCGTCGCCGGAAATGATGCCGGTAAGTGTCGCTATCACGGTTTCGCTGGCTTCCACGATGAGGTCGTCGTTCACGTTCACATCGATGGTGGCGGTTGTACTTCCCGCCGGGATGGTCACCGACCCGGAAAGGGCGATGTAATCGGTGCCGGACGTTGCGGTTCCCGTGACGGAATAGGCGATGACGGTGGCCACATCCGCAGGATGGGTCATGGTTACGGTGAACTGGCCGCCGTTGGAAGGTTCGGCCGCATTGGGATCATTGGCCGCGATGCTGACCGTGGCCGCATCGTTGTCGGTGATGTTCACCGTTGCGCTAACCGTCGCACTGAGGGTCACCTGCGGATCGCCCGAGGTGATGGTTCCAAGTGTTACAATAACTGTTTCAGTTGCTTCCAGCACCAGGTCATCGATCACGGGGACATCAATGGTTGCCGTTGTGCTCAATGCCGCAATCGTTAACGTTCCCGACAATGCCGTGTAATCGGTTCCCGCCGTGGCGGTCCCTCCTACCGTGTAGCTGATCACGGTGGGAACATCCGAGGCTTTGGTCATCGTTACGGTAAACTGGCCGTTGGTGGAAGGTTCACCTGCGGCCGCAACAGTCGCAGTAATACTGACGGTGGCGGCATCGTCGTCGGCGATGTTTACCGTCGCAATGTTCGGCGCCCCGATGGATATCTGCGGATCCCCGGAGGAGATACTTGTAAGCGTGACAATTACTGTTTCTGTACTTTCAACAATATTATCGTTGATCACCGGCACACTGATGGTCGCACTGGTACTCCCCGCCGGAATGGTCACCGTTCCTGAGAGGGCTGTGTAATCGCTGCCTGCCGTGGCCGTGCCCGAAACGGAATATAGAATTACCGTGCTGGTCGAAGATACCAGCGGCATGCTAACGGTGAACTGCCCGTTGGTGGATGGTTCCGAAGCAGACGGAGTGCTGGCTGTAATGCTCACCTGGGTTGCCTCATTGTCGGTGATGGTGCCTGTTCCAACGGCTTGTGTAAAGGAGATTATTCTTCCTCCGAATGAACCCTCGCTCAGGTTGACGGTAAATGTTTCTGTAGGCTCCACAATGTTGTCGCCATTTACAACAATGGTGATGGTGTGTGTTTCGCCGCTTGTTCCGCTGAATGTCAGGGTCCCGGTCTGGGGTACATAATCGCTGGTTGCGGTGGTTGTAACATCCGTTGTGGTGTAAGCAACGGTAAACGGACCGTCGGTTGAACCTCCGCTGTGGGTGACCGTAAATACATAAGCGACCGTTGAACCGAGGTCTGGTTCCGAATTCGTTACATTGTTGATGGAAATATACGCCTGGTCGTTGTCGGTGATGGTTCCGGTGGCCTGTGCTGACGAGCCATTTCCGATGAAAGTAACACTCTGGGCTGCCGCAGCTACTTTGTTGCTGATGGTACCATACAGTGTTTCGGTCGGCTCGGAATAAACATCGTTGATAATCGGCACTGTAACTGTCTGGCTCAATGCGTTTGCCCCGCCAAATGTGAGCGTGGTCGTGGCAACTGCCGTGTAGTCCGTGCCTGCCGTGGCAGTGTTGTCTGATGTTGCAAAGTCAATGGTAAACGGGGTCTGAACCGCCTTGTCCATGGTGATGGTAAACTTGTTCGACCCGGGTGCATCGCCTTCGCTTACTGTAAACCCGGTGATGGAAAGTATCGCCGAGTCGTCGTTGGTGATGGTGCCGACCCCGGTTGATTTCAGGAT
>JBAXDH010000176.1:0-5871 GCA_037141055.1 bacterium
GAAAACACCGGAAGAAGGTTTAACCAGGAATTATCTTTAACTCCAGCGCAATCGGGAAAGGTTGATGCCATTCTCCGAGAATATAGAACTTCAACAGAGCCAATCAGACTCAATATCCAGAGCAATCGTGCCCAACTTCTGGAAGAACTTGCGACCAGCAATCCTGATACGAGTTTGATAAATAAGCGCATGGAGGATATTTGTGATCTTCAGAAGCAAATGCAAAAAGCTTCTGTTAAACAGTACATGGCTCTCAAACAAATCTGTACGCCAATGCAATGCGAAAGGTTGTCATCACTCTACTTTGAACTGTACGGTTTCCAGGGACAGGGTAAGGGAATGGGCAAAGGCAAGGGGATGATGCATCAGTACAGGAGAGGTCAAGGACAACAGGGCCATGGGAATCAACGGGGGAAGTTTAACTGAGCAGGTGAATTCAACAATATTCATCCTGATTAAGTTTAATCAAAGTTTTGATTCAACCGTTAAAATGGGAATGTAGACCGGTTAAAAATTTGCCGTAACTGTTATGATTGTAATCTATTACTTAAATCTTACTGTACTTGAAAAACCCTTCTAACCTTATCAGTATGATATCAGAGCGACAAAATCTGATTAGTTTCATTAAGCAGACAATGCCCATGTCTGACAATACCGCACAGATTATTGCAGGCAATTTTGAACCAATATCTTTCCTGAAACATGACTATCTGTTAAAAGAAGGGAATATATGCAACGAATACCTTTTTCTTGAGAAAGGGTTCATGAGATCATATGCCTTTGACACAGAAGGCAATGAGGTGACAACTGATTTTTATGGCAGCAACTCTATTGTTTTTGAAGTTGCTTCCTATATTAAAAGAACACCTTCCCAGGAAAATATTCAAGCATTAACAGAATGTTTTGGTTGGAAAGGGCATCATACTAAACTTCAGGAATTATTTCAAACCATCCCAGAATTCAGAGGATTTGTAAGGGCTGTTTTGGTAAACAGTTTTGTTGCTTTAAAAGAGAGAACACTATCAATGATTACCCTTACAGCCGACAAAAGATATGAGTCATTGTTGAAATCCAAACAGGAAATTATTCAAAACGCTTTTGTTAAACACATTGCATCATATCTGGGGGTAACTGACACATCATTAAGCAGGATCAGAAAAGAAATAGCCACAAAGTAATTTCCTGTCAAATGGCAACCGTTCTTTAAAATATAAGTCTGAACATTTGCAATATTATTAATCTGAAAAATAATATGGCGAACAGACAGCGTAAAGAGAGAAGATTTTGGGACAGGTTTGCAAATTACTATGATTCTTTCATAAATACAGTTTTTAAAAAAACATATGGGACTATTCTTGAAAACATGGATTCAGACCTGAACCTGAGTCAAAATGTTCTTGAGATAGGAACAGGAACAGGGATTATTCCTTTTTCAATTTACTCAACAGTGTCGTCGATCATAGCAACAGACATTTCACCTGAGATGATTCGTGTTGCGAATCAAAAATTACTGAAATCAAGAATCACAAACATAGATTTTCAAATCCAGGATTCATATGACCTGACTTTCCCTGATAAATCATTTGACGTAGTGATAGCTTCCAATCTGTTCCATCTGCTTTACGAGCCGGAAAAGCCATTAAAAGAGATTAGCAGAGTGATGAAAGACGACGGAATTTTTATTGCCCCGACGCTTTGTGTTGGGGAAAATACTAAAAGCAAAATCATGGCGACAATTATCGGATCATTGAGTGGATTTAAGGTTGTCAATAAATGGAGTTTTAAAGAATTTACATGCATGTTGGCCAATAATGGATTTGACATTTATAAAGAATCAAGGATTGAGGGTCGATTCCTGACTGCTTATATCGCGATGAAAAAACGACAGTCCGTTGTGCCCGACAACAAATTACCCTCAAGTTGGGTTTCCGTGGTTCATTGATAAGAGATTAATACATGTAAAAGCAACATACATATGAAATCAACAATTTTATTTTCAGCCCTTTTGCTATTCGCTGCATCGCTATTTGGCCAGACCAACACAGGCCGGTATGACGTTCTTATCAGAAAAGCAGACTCTTTATACCGGGTAAAAGAGTTTGAGAAATCTGCTTTTGCATTTTCTGAAGCATTTAAAGTGCCTGATGGTAAAATAACAATGAACCATCGTTATAATGCCGCATGTTCTTATGCCTTAGCAAACGATGCGGATAGCGCATTCTTTTATTTAAATTACCTTACATTATCAATGAGTTACACCAATTACGGGCATATAAAGTCTGACCCGGATTTAAAATCGTTGTACACGGATAGCAGATGGGAACCCCTTCTTGAAATAGTTAAAGCAAACAAAGACAAAGCATTTGCCAGCCTTGACTTTATTACTTTAAATGGAAACAAGGTTGAAGTATATACAACTGGTATGAAGAATAATCAAAATAATAAACCAGTAATCGTATTTGAAAATGGAATGGCTGATACTTATGACAGGTGGAAAGCTATTATTGATGAAGTTTCAAAAACAAATGCTGTTTTTGCCTATAACCGTCCAAGGATCGGAGAGTCCGAAGACGACAGCCTGCCTCCTACAACTGAACATATTATTAATAATTTAAGAGAAATGCTATTGGAGAAGGGACTAAAACCTCCTTATTTACTGGTATCACATTCTTTTGGCGGAGCCTATATCAGAAGTTTTGCCTCATCTTATCCCAATGAAATTGCGGGTCTTATTTTTATTGATCCTATTGATTTCACAAAAAAGGGGGATATGGGCGACCTGCCTTATCTGGAAATTGGACTTACCCGGCATCAGATTGATTCTATATTTGGGCAACCGTATAAGAATTTTATTGAAAAACTATATACAGAAATGCCAAGGTATTATGTAGAAGAAGTAAAAATATCAAGACAATTGACCAAAACAGATTTTGAAGAGTGCGACCGTAATCCATTGCCAGACGTACCAGTACATTTTATTAAAGCAGGGGGTTTTTCTAATTCTGAACCACCAACAATTTATGACAGAGAAAAGATGTGGAGAATTAACAGTAACATCCAAATGAAACGTTGGTTGGAACTTTTATATCCCCTGAAATATGGAAAGTTATTTTATTGTTCAAACTCAAGCCATTTTGTTCAAACGGATGAACCCGATCTGGTAATTTCAAGTATTAAACTGGCTTTGCTGGATTATGATAAAATCACAAAAGAATAAGCGACCAATTTTTCCGAAGGAATATTCCTCTGCCCTATTTTATTTCATTATTTAGTCAAAGGTTATTATAGAATTGCTATTCAAAACAAGTATGACTGATTGATTGGTTTTATGCTTCAATTTGTACCCCATTTGTACCTCGTACTCATAACAACCTGATCCTAAACACGAGTTACTTTCTATGAAGGAACAAAGAAAACCATTGCGGGATATGATAAAAGGAAAAAAGAAAGATAAAAATGTAATATCTTGCTCTCGCGATTATTCATGCAATAAAATGTAATTATATACACTTATTCGTGCGATATTTTGTATATTTGCACAAAATCAACGTATGGAACGGTTCGCATTAGCATCTCTTTCCAAATGGAAAAAGTCAAAGAACAGAAAACCTTTGATCATCCAGGGTGCCCGTCAGGTAGGCAAAACCTGGCTCATGAAGGAGTTTGGACGAAGGGAATATGAGCAGGTCGCTT
Source organism: bacterium (assembly GCA_037141055.1). Classification (GTDB taxonomy): domain Bacteria; phylum Bacteroidota; class Bacteroidia; order Bacteroidales; family FEN-979; genus CAIVAT01. The sequence goes on from JBAXDH010000176.1 coordinate 3,694, forward strand.
ACATCAACTTCGAGTCTTCAGATTCCCTGAAAGCAATCTTCCAGGAAAATTTTGATGTCACCCGTTTGATCACCGCCTTTCAGATAGAGACCGGGATCCGGATACGACCCGAAAACACCCTGCTCATTCTTGATGAGATTCAGGAAGCAGAAAGGGGGATCACTTCCCTGAAATATTTCTGCGAGAATGCTCCGGAGTATCATATCATGGCTGCTGGTTCATTGCTCGGCATCACCCTGCATCAAAAGACTTCCTTTCCGGTGGGTAAAGTGGATTTTCTGAACCTCTACCCTATGTCTTTCAATGAATTTTTATTGGCACTCGGCCAGGAACAGCTTTATGAACTGCTTAAGAGCAATGACTGGCCGATGATCACGAGCTTTAAAACAAAACTTATAGGCCATCTCCGTCATTACTATTTCATAGGAGGAATGCCCGAGGCTGTAAACTCTTTCCTCAGTGAAAATGATTTCGATAAGGTCAGGTCCATCCAGAAAAGCATTTTATCATCCTATGACCATGATTTCTCAAAACATGCACCGGCAGAAATCGTTCCCCGTATAAAAATGTTGTGGCAATCCATTCCTTCCCAGCTATCAAAAGAGAATAAGAAATTCATCTACGGGGTGGTTAAGCAAGGTGGTAGGGCAAAGGAGTTCGAGTTAGCCTTAGCCTGGCTGACAGATTGCGGACTGGTGCACAAAATTCAGCGCATTTCGAAACCAGCCATTCCATTGGTTGCTTACCAGGATAATTCGGCCTTCAAACTGTTTATCCTTGATGTCGGGCTGTTGTCGGCCATGGGCGGCCTTACCAAACAAACCATTCTTCAGGGAAATTCCATCTTCAGTGAATTTAAAGGAGCCCTGGCAGAGCAATTTGTCCTGCAGCACTTTAAAACAAGGCTGGATGACAAGGTGTTCTACTGGTCGTCAGACACATCGCAAGCCGAACTGGATTTTGTCATTCAGAATAACGATCAGGTTATTCCCATCGAGGTTAAAGCAGAAGAAAACCTGAAAGCAAAAAGTTTGAAATCTTTTTATGAAAAGTTTAATCCAAAAATTGCAGTCAGGACTTCAATGTCGGATTACCGCGATGATGGCTGGCTGGTGAATGTGCCGTTATATGCTCTTGAATCGTTTCGGTTTGTGTGAGGTGTGGGGTCGTGACGTACCTTTCAGATCAATTTCCCCACTGCAAACCCCGATCAATAAAGGAAAATCGAATCATTTGTACAATTTAGCATTTATTCTGCAATTTTGTACAAAGCAATAAAACTTCTGCACGACAACATGAAAACAACACCCGAACACGACCAACGCATGGCAAAGACCGTTTTTGCTGCAGTCTGGCCTTACTATATCAAAAAGGTTGAGAGTAAAGGCAGAACAGTTCAGGAACTGCTTCAGGTGATCGAGTGGCTCACCGGTTTTGATGAAAACAATCTCAATGAACTAATCAATGAAAAGGTTACCTATTCCACTTTTTTTGAACTGGCAACCCTAAACCCGAATGCACACCTGATCACCGGTGTGATTTGCGGATACCGTGTGGAGGAAATCGAAAATCCGATAACGAGACAGGCACGTTACATGGACAAGTTGATCGATGAACTGGCCAAGGGCAGGAAGATGGAGAATATCTTGCGGGGATGAATTCCGTTACCAATCCACAACAATCCGGAAAAACCGGATAGTTAAAAATGTTCAATCAAGAATTTTCAACTATTCGAAAAATTCGAGTAGTTGAAAAAGAAAGCGGTAAAAGTGGTAAGCTTCCCAATCAAATCAGCTTTCATGGAAAGCATATATATACATACATGCAATGCTTGTGACAATAATGACGAGGGTTACATGAAATTTTGCCAACAAGTAATTCGTGCTTTTTTAATGATTTTTATGTCATTTTTTGTACCCTACTTGTACCTCATAATTGCAACTAATTGTAAATCAACACGAGTTACTTTCTGCATCGGCAAATAGACTGTATATCAGTCATATACATCTATGATTTTAATAATAAACTACTTACAGTTTCAAAATTGTTCCCAACCCTTATATCCTCACCTATCCACTTCGGGAGGCATTGTAAATATGATATTTAAAAAATAATTCCCTGGCTTTGTACAATTTAGAATTTATTTTGCAATTTTGTACAAGATTAATAAAGTTATAC
>JBAXDH010000177.1:0-5825 GCA_037141055.1 bacterium
AATAAGTCCGACAGACCTGAAGCTTATTCCAGGGTTATCAAACAATATTTATTTTATACTGTATGAGTTACTGACGAATGCTGAAAAACACCTTGGAACGGGTCATATCGACATTTCTGTCTCTTCGGAGTTTGACAACCTATATATTCTGTATAAGGATGACGGGAAAGGATTTGACTCAAACATGGATACGACCAATGGGCTGGGGATCACGCTGATTAAAAAGCGAGTTCTCCTTATGGGCGGACAAACTAATTTACAAACAGATAGTAAGAGCGGGACCCGGTGGACAATCACCATTCCAGGCAAAGGAAATATCCTGATGAACTGATTTTTATGATTAAAATTTTTGTTATCGAAGACCATGAGGCGATTATCGTTCCCGGACTCAGGAACCTTTTTCGTCCATCGCGCGATCAGATCGAGGTAACGGGGTCTTCACCGGGATTGCAAACAGCTTTATTAAACCCATCCATTGGAATGGTAGATTTGATCATATTAGATTTGTGGATTCCGGGAGAAAATCCCTTGAATACTATGAATTTGCTCAGAGAACGATGCCCTGACGTTCCGGTTCTGATTTATACTTCTGAAGAGCTTCCGATATGGCAGGACAAAATGATGCAAGCCGGTGTAAAAGGGTTTTTGAGAAAAAGCTGTCCCCGTGAAGATTTGAAGTCAGCAATCATGCACATTACCAATGGGGGCACTTGGTTTACAGGCCCTATGACTTTTGACCGCTTTTCTGATAAATCAGACAATAAACCGGAAAGTCTTTCACCGAAACTCTCTCCTGTTCAAAAGGAGATAATTGACCTGCTTATTGCTGGTTATCATCATCATGAGATCGCAAAAAGGCTAAATACTACTTCAGCAAAGATCGATAAAACACTGACAGGGTTAAGAATTAAATTTCAGTGCAAGACTACCATTGAGTTGGTGATGTTACTGTCTGGGAAATTGGATTCTTGACGTTTTTCTCAACAAGCCTGCACATGGATTTAATTGCTTTGAGCAGAATTTAATCAAAAATCTCTCCACACGAAATTTTCGGTGTCTGATCCGGTGTGTAAATCGCACACCCTATATCTAATTCGCATCCTGAAATTCAATTGTTTAACAAATTGGTGGATGTAAATACCAGGTGAATTTCTTCCAAAAATAATATTTTTTTTCCTGTTGTTTAGCGAATTTCTTAGGTGAACCTTTAAAGCCGGAAATTTAAAACATATATTTATGAAAAAGATCTTCGTTGCTACTATTATCTGTGTCCTTTTCTGCTTACAAGGAACGTTTGCTCAAACTATCAGACCCTGGCCGATCCCTTCTTATAATATTCCAGTCTTTGGGAGGGCCTTATTTCAGGAGTACGTACATCCATCTAATGACAACACGGAAGGGAGAAGAAGGGTTCATATTGAGGTATCCAGCCAGAAAACTCCTGACACACTGACTAATCCTGTTACGGTTTGGATCTATAGCTTGGATCACACTACGGTACTTGGACCTTATTCCGTCAATTATGGGGTGACCCTGACAGTTGATATTGACGATAGGGATTGGGGAGTAATGGTGGAGGCAAGTGAAGCGGTTGTTGTTAGTGTATGGATTACTTTGGATAGCTAATCCATAAGAAATATGCAATTATATAAACCTGAAAGCCAATTATTATTCACCTTTAAAAACAGCTATATGAGATCGAACGCAATTCTTTACTTTCTTCTATTATTCTTTATCTCTGTGGTTGCTCAATCACAGCCATCCTGGGTCAATTTTTCAAGCGATGAACCTTCTAAACCCAATATCTCGTTATTGTCATCATCAAATCAAACTATTCGTTATCGTGTAAGGATATCCGGAATATACAGTGAATCGATAACCCTTCATGGGGAGGTTTATCAGCGGTTATCAATTCCCGGTGGTCAAAAATGGGGCGCATCAGGGTATCCTGAAATTCCTTCGATCGGTAGACTACTTGCTATACCCCAGTGCAGCGGGATAAGCATTTCGGTAGAAATAACCGATTCTCTTGTTTTAGATGGATATAACCCTTACCCTTCACCCAAAATAGTTGAAGATACTATAGGTGGAGAATCCAGGCTGGTTGAGCAGTTTGTAAAAAATGATTCGATCTATTCATTAGACCAGTATTTCCCGGGGGTTCAATACGAATCGGCTGATGGAGGTTCTCTGAGATCTCAAAAAGTCCTCAGGATGTCAGCATTCCCGATCAGGTATAATCCTGCCAATAAGAAACTGGTCGTATATACCGATTTTGAAGTGAATATTCAGTTTCAAAATCCGGTAACTGAAGTTAATGTTAACACTGGGTTGTTTAGCCGTCTAACAAGGAGCACTTTACTGAATTATACCGACCAGTCTGTTCCACCAACGCCGATATACCCGAACCCTTTACCGGGAACAGTAACTTGGAAAACCATGTCGAGTATTACTGAGGCAAGCAATATTGTAGCCGATTACCTGATCATTACCGACGATCAGTTCTTTAACCCAGTTCACAGCCCCGCCCTTTTAGCATTGGCCAATCATCGCGCCAGTTATGATGGTTTTAATGTTGTGATCGTCAGTGTACAAAATATTCTTGGCCTGCCGTTCTCATATGACCCACCACCGATTGGAGGGGGCGATTGGGTTTCAGAACGTAAAATCAGGACTTTTATAAAACAGGTTTATGATGGCCAGCATGCCGTGCATACTTATGATGGAAGAGTTGCTTTTGTATGCTTGGTTGGTCATGCAAGTCTTGATAATGATGATACAGGCATGCCAACCTCCTATGATCCTGATCCAACTTGCCAGCCTGGCTCCCCAGGCGTATTTTGGTCTGCCAATGATTACTATTTTTCATGTGTAACAAAGGATGTTAACACCAATTGGGATTTGCTGGGGGATCTGTTTATCGGAAGGTTGTCTGCACGCAATGAATCCGACTTGAATAATATTGTCACTAAAATCAAGCACAATGAAAAAGAATATTCATTTGAAAGCTGGAAATCGGTAAATACCTTAGCCTACGGCGGTCCATTTTGGGGTGCCGATCCTGTTCAATCAAATCAGTATTTTAACGTTGACTTGTTTAATTGGCTCAATAGTATAACCGTTCCGGAATTTTCCACTACAAAGATTAATTCTAGTGTTAATATTCCCTGGAACCAGTATTACGTTAATCATTTGAACACCACTGGAACCAATATCGTATTTCATCTCGGCCATGGGGAGACTGATTCATGGTGCCAGGGGAATAATTGTTATGACGAAAACCTTGGAGCACTTACGATTGGATATAAAATGACAAATCTTGCCAATACCGGAAAGTATCCATTCGTAATCTCGCAATCCTGTCATACTGGAGCATTTTCCGGTGTTGGACCAGATTGCATTGGAACAAAAACCGTATCATATGCATCCAACGCAGGATATGTTGGTTACCTTGGCTCATGGAGAGAAGCAGGGATGAGTTTTACGCAACCAATCGAATTTCCAAAGACTTTGCAGGAGCACATTCTTGGTGCGATTTTTATTGATCTCTCTACGATGATTGGAGAAGCCGTATTAGAGGCAAGAATTGGTGTGAGCAGTCCAACTAATGCAGGATACAACCCTATGCATTTTCAGCACAATTTATTTGCTGACCCTGCTTATAACATTTTATCAACAGGCTATGAAATTACACACAATACTGTCTTGCCTCCACCTCCACCACTTCCCCAAATAACTACCATCAGCACCAAGGTTTATGTTAGGCAGGGAGTTACACTTTCCCTTTCAGCTAATGCAATTTTAGAATTTTCTGAAAATGGGCAATTGATCGTTGAGAATGGCGCAATCTTGGAATTGGGGAACAATGTGACCATCAAAGGGCAGGTAGCCTTTAATAAAATTATAATCGAAGGCACTTTGTGCGGAATTGGAGGAAATATCAACAACCCGGTTCCCATTACCAACTTACACCTGGTTTCGCTCAATAACATAACCTGGAGCGGGATAGAGTTTAATAATCCTCAATTGATAGTTAAACTTAATGGTTGTTCTTTGTCGAAGTGTTATTTTTCAGGTCAGCTTACACGTCTTGAGGCAAGTGCTTCGACAACATTTACAAATTCCCTTATCGGGTTAAATCAATCCGGGCTGCAAGTGGATGGTTGTACATTTACCAATTCAAACATACTGCTCACTAACAACAATGAATCAGGGATGTTTGCGCAAATTCTGAATTCGACATTCCAGAACAGCCCGGCTGACGCGATGATCAGAATTGAACATTATCCGGCTTTTTCAATTCAGAATTGCACGATTAACTATGATCATGGGACAGGAATTGATCTTTATTATAGCGGTTGCGGCAATGGCCAGTATTCTGTTAAAAGTAACATCATCCAGAAAAGTGGCAGTTCACAGGACTTGAGTTGGGGGATCAAGGTTTATCATTCCTTCGCCGACATCGAGAACAACCTTGTCACCAACAACAGGTTTGGGATTGTTACTCTTAACCAGAGCACGGTGAGATTAATTGGGAATGCCGGTGCTTCCACGGCCAATCAAACCCAACGGATCATCAATAATTACCAAAATCAGGTGAGAGCAAGCGACAACAGTTTTCCATTCTATTTTCACAACAACATTATCCAGAATACGCCCTCTGGCAGCACCTACCTGGTGTACTACGATAACAGTGCTGTTATTGATCCTCCTTCAACGGATAACTCTACATTTTTTAATGTTAAGTGTAACTGCTTCGACAACTTCAATCCTGTCCCCCAACTCTATCCCTCCGGTTGGTATCAATGGTCGATATGGTGCCCACCGTCCGCTTGCCAGTTTACGGCTCAAGCAAGTGATGATCTAGAAACGGCGATTGCCAATATCGATTCTGCACACTATGAGTTGGCAGAAACTCAACTTAAGGCCATCATCGCTACCTATCCAAGAACAACATATTCCATGGAAGCTGCCAAAAAGCTTATTCCATTAAAAAAGTTGTCGGACCAAAATTTTGCTGCACTTTCAGTTTATTATGACACTACGGCAGCACTTCATGCAGATTCGTTATCCGATCAACTCGTATATCGGTTGAAAAACATTTGTACGGTCGAGAGTGAAAATTATCCTGCGGCAATTGATTGGTACGAAAGCGATATTATGAATCCCGCATCACTGAATGACTCGGTATATTCTCTGATTGATTTAAGCGACACCTACCTCCGAATGCAGGCTGATTCGAACCTGAAATCCTCAATGAATAAATATACAGGCCAACTTAGCCAGTATAAACCTAAAAACCAAATGGACCATGCATCACGCAGCAACGAATGGATCAAATTACTTTTCAATGATAAACCATTTGGTGACGGGCAAAAACCAACCGAATCAGCTCAAAATGGATTTTCTCTCGGTCAGAACAATCCAAATCCGTTCAATGCAACAACCCAATTAGTATATACGCTACCAGTTGAAGGGAAAATCTCGATCTTGATTGTAAATGTTACCGGACAACAGGTTCTAAAAGTGGACTGTGCAAACCAGGCTGTCGGACAACATTCCATCATGGTTGATCTTTCGGACAATCCAGACGGAATCTATTTTATATCGCTGTTAGCGGATGGTAAAACCGTAAGCAAGATAAAGGCCATCAAAACCCATTAATTATTTATCTTTGATCCGGAGGAACCATAAATGTTCCTCCGGTTTATTTATGCTCCTATGAAAAATATTTGGGTAAAATCTACAATTCTATTTTTATTCTTCAACGTTTCTATGTCTGGCTCTTTATTTTCCCAATGGTCGTCCCGACACATGACCAGGGG
>JBAXDH010000178.1:0-5671 GCA_037141055.1 bacterium
GTATAGAATTGACTCTTAATCAATGGGTCCCAGGTTCGAATCCTGGCGAGGAGACACCAAATGAGACATAACCCACTGTAAATCAATACGATAACAGTGGGTTTGTTGTTAATTGTCTCATAATTGTCTCATAAGTCACCCGGAACTATCAGGAACAGACAGGATTAACGGATCTTCCCGGAGGTGGATAACGTGGTATAACCCGGATTAAAACTCTTTAACCTAATCTTGCTCCATGTCCCACTGAATTGTGGGAAAACATCGATTTTGTCTCCAGTTATTTGCTGTTATGATAGATCCACTTAGCCCCTTCCCAGAACGCCTTGATTGCTATCTCCGCATGCACCGTTCCTTCCACAGGTTTCGGAATCATGGGAGGCCACTCCTGGTATTCGATATTTGTCAACCCGAGTTCTGTAAACCTCTTTTTTGCAGCGACAAAGTTGCCGAACAACACGCAGTCATCATTTTTACAGTGCCATAAAAGCATCTTCGATTTCGGGGTCCATCCCGTATAGGAATTATTTTGGGCAAATATCTGCATGGCCTGGCTGGCCGGATTCCGGAGGGAATCGATGAATGCGTCGGTAAAGATCTTTTTCAGGATCTTGTCGGGAGGCATTTTTTTATTGACCACCTTCTCATCATAGAATCCCGTTGTATACTGTGGAAGATCAGTAAGGTATGGAGCCTTCAGTACGATATCATAGGCAAAAACCTTTGGATAGATTGCATTGTATCCCACGACCACCATCGGTAAAAAGTAGGGCTCCGGAAAGGCTGAATCGGATAGCATGAGCGGCAACATGGTCCCTGTCAGGTCATAGGGCCCCGACAGGCAGGCCACTCCGTTCAGCTTGACATTCCGCGCCTCGAGCTCCCTGGCGGCTGCCATCGTTACATATCCTCCCTCCGAGTATCCCATGAGGAAGGTCTTTTTATTCCAGTAAACATAGGGATTCTTAAACTCACTCAATGATTTGATGGCTCCCTGCAACATATCGGCTGTTGAAGCTGCCAGTCTTTCCCTGACACAGAAAGGATGGCTCTCCCCCACATCATCGCCCATCCCCTGGTAGTCGGGCATCACGATGATCCAACCCATGGTAGAAGCCATGATATCGGCAAGGACCGCTTCAGGATATGAATCGTATTCACTGTATTTCGCAGTCTTCCATTTAGAAGGAGCCAGTTTTTTCAGGATCTGGGTCGCATGGTTCAACGATATTACCGGGGCATATACCCTGCCTGAAAAAGATACCGGAGTAACCATCAGACCGGTCAATTGGATCTTTTTTCCATGATTGTCGGTGGAGTAATATTTGATCACATCATTCCTGACAAGGTAAGGGGAAAAACCATCCTCCATCTGGGTGGCTTCATATAAAAAATCGTGGCAGTCGAACTGGTCTGTTTTATCAGGCAGCAACATTACCTGGTCGACGATGTCCTGGTAATTCAGCAGGGTAGATTCTATCACCTCAAATTCTCCGCTATCTTTAACGGGCGTGTATTGAGTGTTGTGATCTTTGGTGCACGAATTCAGCAGTGTTGCAATAAACATCAGGCTGGATAATGTAACAACTTTCAAAATCCAGTTGTCTTTCTGTTTGTTCAGTCTTTTATTATTCATTTTTTGTTTTTTTAATGCATTAAACCAAATGCATACGCTTATAAGACAACGGAACCATCAAAAAGGTTGCAACAAGCAACCCGGTTTTTTTAGCCGGACCTGCTAATGGAAATTGAACCTGAGGAAGATACGCTAATCAATTCTTAACAGCGCGAACAGTGAATCCATAGCCCCTGCGTTTTCCATCAACAACAGCCTCTGTGGTATCGTTGGAAAGTCCGCAGTTAAAGCCGCTGTAATCATCAGAGGGGGTAGATGTCCAGAACAAGCCCATGGTTCCCATCATCTCGAATTTTCCGCTGTAAACCCTCAGGCCGCCCGGGAGGGCGGTAAAGCCTGATTGGTTGGTTGCTCCGGTGTTCGGAGAAGACCAATGTGTGGTTCCGGTCTCCTTGAGCTTGCCACCGGCAACGGTATCTCCACCCAGGGAGGTGACCAAAGTTTGCCAGTCGGCTTCGGTGGCCACACGCCAGCCTTCAGGAGCCAACCCGCGGCTGTCGCTGGCAGCATACCAGTTGTATAAAAAACCATACGTGTTTCCAGTATTTACATCATTGTTATAATTGCACAACGCGCCTATGGAATTGTTTGATAATTTGTTCCACAATGAGTCGACTGTTTCATTCGGGATTACGTCACCATTGCGATATCTCGTGGTTTTCAGGTTTTCGACCAGCCACACCTGGGTGCCAATGGTTACCTGATGGTAAATATTTCCATCAATATCCCTGACTGTAGTGACCGGATCAGGTTCGGGATCGGTTTTCTTTTTACATCCGGTCGTAAACATTAAAATAATACCCATTACCAGGAACAGGTAAATGAAATTTTTGTTTCGCTTTTCCATGACAGGTGAATTAATTGTTGAATGTTATTGATTTTATTGAATCATTTTATCGATGTTTTTTTTGATGAATGTGCATGATAATAAAGGAATTTTCACCAATAAATAACTACTAAATACAATATACATACCAGAAAGGTTTGAAAAGGAAAATAAGTGTCCTGAAATTGCCAAATGAATGAAATTGAATTATATAAAAATTCATTTTTTAATAATATTGGCCCACCTGGGAAAGGGTTTGTATGTGTATTGTGCAAGGGAGATAAAAAAAACGCGTATGTACGCGAAAACACTTTACCGAAAAGAATAGAACCTTCCTATGAAATGAAATCAATACCTTGTGGATTTACAGATCAAATATCAGTCCAATAGTTGAGCAGTCTAAAATATGTTATTTCATAGATGCGGGATGGCTGGTACGTTTTCCGACAGTCAGGGAGCCATATGATCATGCGGCATCCTAAAAAAGATGGTCAGATTGTTGTTCCGAATCATGGGGGAAGCGAAGTTGGTGCAGGGCTGCAAAATAAAATTCTAAAAGATGCATGGTTGAAATAAAAATCGGGTTTTATGAAAAAGATAGAAATATTGGTGGAGCGAACAAATACAGGATATTCAGCATATGCTCAAAACTATCCTGTTGCAACCACCGGAAATGATTTGGTTGAACTTAAATCAAATATGGTTGAGGCAATCAATTTGTATTTTGAAGGAAAGGGGCAACATTTTTCTGAATATGATCTGAAGGTGACACTGGATATTGCTCAGTTCTTTGCTTTCTACAAGGTAATCAATGCTAAAGCATTTTCGGAGCGCATCGGTATGAATCAAAGTTTGCTGGCTCAGTACATTAACGGGATAAAAAAGCCCTCCCCTATACAAACACAGCGAATTCTTAAAGGAGTTCAACAAATCGGGAAGGAGTTGTCTGAGATCAGGTTTCTGCTTTAAAAAAGGAGAAAAAATTCATTTATGATGCCGGTACCCGGTGAAAAAGACAGGTCATATCAGGAAAAAATTGTCTCAGATTTGTCTCATAAACGGGTAAAATTGGGTTAATCTGGATAGTACTGGTTCCCCTCTTACTCATACTGGCGAGGAGACTTGAAAACTCAACGACTTACAGAGAAATTTGCGAGTCGTTTTTTATTTCCGGCCAGTTTCCGGCCAGGTTTTGAGGAAATTCCCCACATTTTCACCTTCCCTTCATGTGGCAGGAAGTCGGAAAATCTTTGCGGAGAACATGATACGCGTTTTCACGTAAGTACGCGATAATTTGGATAATTATCGCGATAAAGTGCAATGCTCATTCTGTAATTTTTTCCTTCACTGAAAAATAATTTATTTTTTTCCGCCTGAGGCTCCGAAGATTAGCTGATCCGATTCCTCAAACAGGCAGCTCTGCCAAATTTCCGGCTCGTCCTTTGTTTAGTCTTATCTCCGAAAGAGGTAAGCCGTCCCTTATGTAAAGCACGGTACACAATAACTAATAATAGGAGATTAAACAAATGGCAGTAGAAAAAACCATCGGTTCATCCAGCCTCGTTGAGGTGATCGACCGTATTCTTGACAAAGGTGTTGTAGTTGACGCATGGGTAAGAGTTTCTTTAGTTGGTATCGAACTCCTTGCTATTGAAGCAAGAGTAGTTGTTGCCTCAGTTGAAACATACCTGAAATATGCAGAAGCCATTGGATTAACTGCAAAGGCTGCATAAGGTATTGAATTAAAGAAATATTCTTGCTAAAACATCCTTTCACGGAACTCCTGAAAGCATGATTTACCAGGAATTTTTTTTTTACCCGGAATTTATTTCCCGGACCCAAGTTTTCAAAAAGAAAACATTAAGTTCCTGGACCCGGTTTGAAATAAGCAGTATTGGCTTTTCCCGAAAACCCAACCTCCTCCCTGCTAAACCCGGCTTCAAAAAAATTAACTGACTTCGAATTATCAGCAATTCGAATCCTTCCCTTTTCGACATTGTACTGTACATAAACCTTGAATTTTCTTAATAAGGAGGTTGGGGCTATACATTTCAGGTCATACAAAACAGCAGTCAGGACAAAAATAGTTCATAAACCATTTATTTAAAATAGGAGATAAAAATATGGGTTTAGCATCAGATATGAAAAAATTGACTGAAGAGTTACTGTCTTCATTCACAAATCGGATCAAAGAAAATGAAAATCTTGTACTCGACGTACAACAAACGATGGATGGATTCCGCAAGGAACACCAGGAAATGGCCAAAGACATGAGCGCATCCTTTGCTCAGGACAAAGCCGACAGGGCGAAGAATGAAAAAAACAGGATGAACGACTATAATGGTTTGATGAAGGATATTCATACTTCAATAAATGACATCACCATTGAAGTAAAAACCATTAAGAATGTTACAACCGGAATGCTTGACGATTTGTTGCAGAACAGGGTACAAGCTTCGGCTGAGTGGAGCAAGATGAAGAAAGCGATGGCTCAGATACGGAAATGAAGATAAGAATACCAGAACCGGCAATGTTTTGTTCCTGCGGAAAGCATGTGAACCCGCTGATACGGACTTACAGAAACACATTCGCTGTTTGTAACTGCGGAAATCTGATACGGGCAAAAAGAAGGTTTTGGCTTGTTCACCGTACGAGGGCTGTGAGGGAATTCTATGCTGCACAATTACTCAGTGTCTTATCGTCAGTGTCAAACTAAGAATATACCTGAACAACCAAATTGCAGCAGTATGATGGAGGTATACTTCCGTTTGCCGGTACTAAAGCGGGCCGTGATAACAGAGTTATACTTTTAAAGAATATTATGGTGAATATCGTAAAGGCGCTGACAAGTTCGGGAAATTGGTTTTTTACAATATTATTATCTGTTGCTGCACTATCACTGGCAGGAACAGCAGCATATTTTTCTGTGTTTGGCTTGTCAAAACTATTTTATAGTGCAGGTCTGGGTATCGTTATACTTGCAGCATCATTAGAGTTTGCTAAGATAGTTACCGTTTCTTATGTTTACAGGTATTGGAAAAGTATAAAAAAATTCCTGAGAATTTTTTACATATTCGCTGTTGTATTTATAATGTTTTTGACCAGTGTCGGAGTGTATGGATTTTTAACCGGTGCATATCAGCAATCAGCAAGTAAATTAGAAATGCGGGATTCAAAGATATCCCTTGCTGAAAATAAGAAAACTCAATTTG
>JBAXDH010000179.1:0-5607 GCA_037141055.1 bacterium
GACTGTTGGCAGACGTGGTTACGAATGTCCCGCCGCCGCCGCCTGAATAGCTGTATGATGTTCCGAACCCTTGCTGTCCGACCAGAATTTTCAACACCTGCCCTGGAGTCACTGCAATCGTTCCCTGTATCCTCGCACCCTGTCCTCCGGGATAAGAAGCGCTATTGGTGTTACCACCCTGCGCTCCCCTTGCATCAATGGTTAATGAGGTAACCCCTGAAGGTACAGTAAAAGAGTCTATAGTACCCGAATAGGAAAATGTTTGTGAACCGCTCGTTACGGTGTTCGATTCGGCATAATAAGTTGTCGTGCTGGCAGGTGTCACCGCGAAATTGACACCGCTCGCGCTGGTGCCCAGCGAAGTACCGCCCGAAGCGCTCGTGTACCATTTGATGTTGTTCCCGGCCGACGTTGCATTCAGGTTTGACACCGATCCTCCGCACACCGGCGTCGGACTGGATGTAACGGACGTCGGTGCAGCAGGCAAAGCCACTACTGCAATCGTTGTTGTGACAAAATTCGTACATCCGTTACCGTTGGTATAGGTGTACCTGATCAGGGAAGTACCCGCCGAAACCCCGGTCACAATACCGCTTGATGCATCGATGGTTGCCACGCCCGTGCTGCCGCTCAACCAGCTTCCGCCGGAAGTTGCGTTGCTGAGTGTGGTGGTATACCCGGTACATACATTTGGTGCTCCTGTAATGGCAGGTATTGTCGGCAATGCATTGACCGTAAGCACCTGCTGTGCCGTTTTTGCTCCGCCGCATCCACCGGTAACCGTGTAGATGATGTTGCACGTTCCGGCTGCAACCGCTGTGGCTACTCCTGAAGAATTAACCGTGGCAATGCCTGTATTGCTGCTGCTCCATGCACCACTGCCTCCGCTCAAAACCACTGAATTGGCGCTGAATGCCGAAGTGGTGGCAACACAGATGGGCGTTGTCCCGGTAACCGAACCGATGCTCGCATCGGGGGTAACGGTAACCGTCACCGGCGTCCTCGTTGCTGAAGAACATGCCGCTGTGCTCGTCCAGGAAATAATAACCTGGCCGTTGCCGGATTTCGAACCCGAAGTCATCGAACCACCCGTAACTCCGCCTGTGTATGATGAACCGCCACCGCCGCTGCCGCCGCTGCCGCAGGTTGCACCGCCGCCGCCGCCGTAATAGCCGCCGCCGCCACCGCTGCCTGTCCCATAGTTGGTGCATGGGAGCGAACCCGTTCCGCCGGTGCCCAATGAGCCCGTCGTTCCGCCATACCCGCAACTGCCGCAATCGTATCCCGCGGCTCCGCCTGCACTCTGTGTGCCGCCGCCCGCCATGGGTGCTCCGCAGCATCCTGCTCCGGCACCACCGGTTGCACCACCGCCTGCGCCTCCTGCAAAAGCCGTCCAGCTCGCTCCCGATGAACCGCCGCCACCGCCGCCGCCCGCCACGATAACACGGTTGCCCAATGCTGTGCTCACAGTTCTGACATCCGAGGCTCCGCCGCCATAAACACCGGGCCATGATCCTCCCGAACCGGGCGCACCTCCCCCGTTATAACCTGCCTGGCTGCCGACATAGATACTGATTGTTTGTCCGGGGGTGACAGAAAGCGTCCCCTGGGTCCGGCCACCCAATCCACCAGTGGCGCCGTTGTTCGATCCCTGGGCACCATAGGCGTCTATCGTTAATGAAGTGATACCGGAGGGTACTGTAAAGGTTTGGACGCTGCCGGAATAGTTGAATGTCTGGCTACCGCTGATGACCAGTGCAGGCTCGGCATAATAGGTTGTCGTGCCGGCAGGTGTAACCGCGAAATTGACACCACTGGCACTGACGCCCAGTGATGTACCGCCTGAGGCGCTCGTAAACCAGTTAATATTGTTGCCCGCCGACGTTGCATTCAGGTTTGACGAAGTCCCGCCGCATACCGACGCGGGAGTCGCTGTTACCGACGTAGCTGTAGCCGGGATGGCCGTAACCACAACTCCTCCAGACACATCACTTGTCACTGTGCATGCGTTCGTATTGGTTACGACGCAGTAATAATACAGGGTTCCGACTGTTGCCGTTGACGGGGTGTAGGTTGAAGAGGTTGCACCGCTCACCGATGTGCCGCCGCTGTTGCTCGCTGAGGCATTCTTGTACCACTGGTAACCGCTGATCGTGCCGCTGCCGGCCGATGCCGTTACCGATAATTGGGTGGCCGCTGAATTCTGGCAAAGATTCTGAGTACCCGTTGCCGGCTGGCTGCTTATTGCCGGCGGCGCATTCACCGTGATGGCTCCCGACACGTTGCTGGTGACCGAAGGACATGATCCGCTGACCACACAGTAATAATATTTTATCCCTGCCACTGAAGAGGGCGGGGTGTAAGAGGAACTATTCGCCCCGCTGATGGAGGATCCCCCGCTGTTGCTGGCCGAGCTGTTGCTCCACCACTGGTATGCGACCCCCGTGCCGGCTGCCGTCACAGACAAAGCCGTAAGCGAACCATTGAGACAGACGCCCTGGGTGCCGGTTGAAGGTTGTGCGCTGATCGAAATCGGCGTGTTGACCGTCCCGCTCGCCGCCACATTTACGGTGGTGGCCCCGGTCGACGTAAGCGATACATTCCCTGACGGGGTACCGCTGGCCAAGGTGGTTAAACGGACATAAATGGTTGTTGATGAAACATTTCCGCCGGTTTGGGTCAGCGTCAGCGAAGTCGCATAGCCGGTGCCGGAAGAAGTGGATATTTCAAACCCGGTGGGAGCTGTTACGGTAATATTTGCCGTTAAAGCAGAACCGGAAGCCGTAAAACTCTGGTAAGCGGATGCCGTTCCAAAGCACGTTGTAAAAGCAGAAAGGGTTCCTGTAGTGACGATGGTCGGGGTTACTATTGCAGCATAGGTGATTGTAACAACTCCGTTGCCCGTGTTCCCGGTTGTATTACTCGGGCTGGTGCCCCCGTTGTAGGAGCCTCCGCCATATCCGTTTGCAGTAACGTTACCATTGTTCTGACCACTGCCACCACTATACCCGCCACCAGCGCCACCTTGCATGTTACAGCTGCCATTATAGTTGGGCGCTGCCCCTCCCCCGAATCCGCCTGTTTGATACCCGCTGGCGGTTCCACCGGCACCACCCTGCCGAAAACCACCACCACCAACGGCTAATCCATAATTATCATTTCCTCCGGAAGAATAAAACCCGCCTCCGCCTCCGCCGCATGTTGTCGAGGGTGCGCCATTTCCGGAAGTTCCGGGAGCCGGACCAGTGCCGCTTTCACCAGTCGAGGCAGCGCCTCCTGTTCCTGAAGCCGAACCGCCTCCTCCTCCCGCAACAATAAGCGGGGTGGCCGTTGAATAAGTAGCTCCCAACGCCACAAAACTACCTCCACCTCCTCCGGCATAGCTTCCTCCACCGGCAGGTTGCTGACCTGCCAAAATGGACAATACCTGCCCTGGTGTAACACTGAATGTGCCGGTCATAATGGCCCCGCTGCCTCCTGTTCCGCTATTTGACCCACCCTGTGCCCCTTTTGCCGTAATGGTAACCGATGTAACACCTGCAGGAACAGTCCAGGTGGTTATTGATCCGGTATTGAAGGTCTGGGTTGTTAGTGGAGTTATTGTCACCAGCCCGTTCCCCGTCCTGGCACCGGCAGTATTACTCTGGCTCGTGCCGTTATTGTAGGATTGTGCAGCTGTCGGCTGAGGTCCATTATAAACATTTGTTCCTATTACATTACCCCCGGTGTAGCCGCCACCGCCGCCTCCTTCGTACTGGGCACCGCCACCCCCGCCAAATCCCCCGGCATTAATCGCTCCTGCTCCCCCGGTTCCGCCATTCGTAAAAGAAAAACCGCCTTTACTGGATGCATCATAATCATTACCATTACCTGTTAACCCGCCACCACCTCCGCCACGGCCGGCTGTAGTTCCTCCGCTTGTGCTGCCGCCGTTTGTTGTTACAGCATCAACGCCGTTCACATTGAAGTCTTTCCAATTCTCCCCGCCACCGCCGCCGGCAACGATTAGTGGGGTATTGCTGCTATTAGTGACAAAAGAACCACCACCGCCACCACCGGCCATGTTCCCAAGGTTGTTGTCTAAAAGCGGGTAACCCTGACCACCAACAAGTACTTTCAAAACTTGTCCGGATGTGACAGTAAATGTTCCCTTCATCCTCGCACCGTAACCAGGTCTCGTATTACCGCCGGAGCCATCATCGCTGAAACCGCCCTGTGCTCCCCATGATTCGATCTCAACGGATGTTACACCTGCAGGCACCGTATATGTCTGCTGCCCGCCCGTATAGGAAAATGTTGTTGTTTGAGCAACAAGGCCATTGCCGGCCAGCATCATCAGAATTGCAAAAATACCAATGCATTCCTTTCGTATCAAGGAAACAAAATTCCTCCCCCTGAAAAACAAAACAGGCAGTTTTTTCCCTGAAAAAATCAAATTGGCTGATGCTGAACGTAGATTTTTATTCATGACGGCGGTTTTAATGTTTTTATGATACAGGTAATAATTCCTGTGCAAGCGATTTTATTGTTCGGTTTTAACCCGGGTATTTATGCGGTTTTTATTTTTTTCAAAGTTAGGTCTGCAAAAAACAGCCTTCAAGGCTGTCTGCGTGCTAAAATCTTATTTTTTTCTTATACACGCCTCTTAATCGGCAGTGAATCATGCACATCCGTATACAAATACCTGTACGGGTAGAAATCATCAGGACAGTAACAGAGGCTGAGTGTTCTGACATTCAGCTTACAATAAAAATTCATAAGAAAAGTATAAGATGGTTTGCACCAGTAAAAAACCTCCTGAAACCGTATTTCACTGTCAGGAAGAAGGCTGCCACGCTGGTATTCCGGGCAACCAATGGTGTTTCACGAATCCGGTAGCGCGTTCCATCGGGAATCTGCTGCGGAGGACGCAAAGGGGTCTTGTTTTTTTGAATGAAGTGCATTATCATCAGGGCGCAAATCTAGCCGGTTGTGTATTATTATCAATTTCAAAAATAAACGATAATACCTGCAGCGGGTGTAGGGAAATCCGGAATTTTTGTAAGAAAATTTCTGAAAATAATGTAGGGACTTCCCCTACAACCGTAGAACAACGCATGTGTAATCTTCCGCAAAGGCACAGGAAACACCTGGGGCCACCCCGCTTTTCACTTTTCGATATTCACCTTTCACTCACCGCTTTTCACTCATCGCTGTTAACTCCCAAACACCCAATGCACTCCGTCGGAGCGCCATATTGGCAGCAACACGGGGACACAAACATGGGTTACCGGCCCCGTCAGGGGTCGAATTGTGCGAATAAATCATTTGGGGAAAACCATTCAATGTCCGGCGCAACGTTGCAAACCATGGTTGTTCCATTCGTATCAACCGGCAATCCGGCCCCGATGGGGCCGACGGATCCTGTTGCGGCCTTTTCCGCTAACAGAATGCGACCCCCGATGGGGGTCAGCGCTTTTCACTTTTCGATATTCACCTTTCACTCACCGCTTTTCACTCATCGCTGTTAACTCCCAAACACCCAATGCACTCCGTCGGAGCGCCATATTGGCAGCAACACGGGGACACAAACATGGGTTACCGGCCCCGTCAGGGGTCGAATTGTGC
>JBAXDH010000180.1:0-5387 GCA_037141055.1 bacterium
CCTCGAATTCTTTGAACATTTACAATATGCTTAAAATTCCAACTGATCAAAAAGTCAGCCCGGTTGATGGTGGCAAGGGCAATATGTAAGCAATCCGGAAGACTTGTTTGTCCTACGACTTTTTCCAGGATGTATTGTGTTGCCAAATCCACAACTTCCTCATTTGCCTCCAGGAATTCCGTGTATTCAATTTTAAGCATTTCCACTAATTTCTTAACATTCTCGGGAGCGGGGGTTAACTCTTCCTGGGTCACATCTGAAAACAGCAGTGTAAATTCTCCTTTTTGTAGTCGCTCAAACAGGGGCCTGGTGAATTCAGAAAACTCTTCATCATAAAAACCACCAAATACGGAAGTGTCAATGTAAAGTCTTTGTTTCATCTTTCTTCAATTGTCATTCCGGCACCTCGTTACCAATTAATGAAATCAGCCAGCTATTGATTCACTTCCCTAGTTAATTTCATTGATATAATCGACTAATCCCTGTTCATTAATTCCTATGGAAATTTTATAACTCTCAAAGAAGAGCAATTCAGTTATTCCGGTGGGTGTTGTTGTGGTTGAGGTATTTGAAGGTGCTCCCATTGTTTTAATTACTTCACCTTTTGTCATACCAATGGCTATCGCCGGAACAAACTTTTTAAGGTTTTCGATAATCTGCCTGGCTTTATCCGCCTTCTCATCTTTTGAATCAATCGCGATTACTTTATTTGAATAATCCATTGCTTTTAATGCAAACCCTTTCCCTTTTGTATCATTAAATTGCAACAAATTGTAGAATGCTAAATAATAATATGATTCAATGCGTTCTTTGGAATACTTTACAAGATCATTTTTTGTCTTTTCAAGTATGATAAGATAAACTGGCCTGGCCAATCCGAGTTTGCTGTCCGGATCAAGATTTGATTTGGTACGGGCGCGCCACAACCAACCCGGAACATAATCAGGTTGCAGTTTGTTGAATATCGCCAGGTTAGTATCCGCGTTCACATAATCCTGCAGGCTGTAATAAACTTTTCCAAGGTTGTAATAGTCCATCGGAACGCCCCTTTTCAATTTTATCTTCATTTCATAATGTTCCTTTGCCTTGTCATATTTCTTGACCCTGGTATATGACAGCGCCGCTTCGGAAATAAGTTCAACCTTGGAGGTGTCCATCGAATAGGCCTTCAGCAGTTGTTCGGAAGCAAGGGAATCCTGCTTCGTTTTCGCCAGTAACCGGCCATAATAGGTATAATCCAGCGCTCTGACTTTATCCGGTTTTGCATTGGCAATGAATTTTTTAATACAAACAAGGCCTTTGTCGAATTGCTGTGTCTCAAAATAAGAATACGCCAGGGCCCTGTTCACATCATTGTCGGTATTATCGACCAAAAGGATCTTGTTCAGTTCAACGATGGCCTCGTTGTAGTCTTTTAATTCAATAAGCGTGTTTACCAGCTGTTTGCGTGCAGATGTATTCCCCGAAAGTTCAATGAATTTATTAAGGTTCTTCTTGGCCTCCTCCTGTCGCCCGGCCCTTGCCTGCAGGGAGCCAAGTTCGCGGTAAGCCGGTGCAAAGGTGGAGTCCATTTTGACCACATCCTGGTAATAATTCAATGCGGTGGTGTACTGCCTTGCACGCATCCACAGCTGGCCGATACGCAATTTTGCGGCAGGCGATTTCGGATCGAGCGCCTGCGCCATGTTGTAATTTGTAATGGCTTTTGACCCGTCGTTGAGCAGGTAAAAATAAACATCCCCCCTCACGATATAAAGCAGCGGATTCTTGCTGTCGAGCTTTTCTGCATTGCGCAGCCATGAAAAAACGCTGGCAGTGTCGCGTGTCCCTGTGAAAACATACCACTCGGCCATTTCGATCAGAACCCGGGCCTGCTTTGCAGGTTCCATCTTCAGTGCTTTATTTGCCTTCGAAGGAAGCAGTGCCGTGGCTTTTGCAAATTGAGCCTGGGCATCCGGGATCTTCTTATTGATCAGGTTCAGACCTCCGAGTCCAACAAAGTTCAACGGGTTGGCAGGGTCCTGCGTCACACCCGTTTCATACTCAACTTTCGCCGAATCCGCCATTTCAGAGAGGGAAATGTTGAGGGTGTCGGAATAAAACTTATACATGAAATTCCGTCCGTAAAAGTAATAGAGATCACCGTTTGTCGGCGCCTGGCGGATCAGAGCCTTGTACATGGAACTGGCTTTGACGAACTGCTCGCTTTTGGTAAGCCTGATGGCATCCTGCAAATCCTGTGAGTACGAACGAAAGACGAAAGGGGAAAAAAGAAGCAGTGCAATAACAACAGCCGCCGGTCTAGTAAATCTGGGCATAATAAGGATCTCCTGTGAATTAGTGTTTAATTTCAACTATTCGCACCGGCATTGCTGCAGGCACCAGTCCTGAATGGAGGACAATGAACTGTCCCTTTTCCCCTGCAATAAACGATGAAAAACCATGTGCCAGCCCTGTATATGACTGACGATTAATGCAGTATACATCCCGGGTGAACGGGTATGAACCTTCGGCAATATACCCCTGGAAAGGCCTGTAAAATTTCGTGCCCGGATCATTGTCACCCTCAAGGGCAACGCCAACAACTTTGAACCGCTTGAGAAAATTGTGTGAAACGGTGTCGGCCGGGTCGCTGATCCAGTTCACGCTGATGATCCCGATCGCATTGATGTTCTTTTCCACGTAGCTTATAACCTCGGAATTGCTCTGCGCGGCATAACAGTTGGACGGGAAGGAATCTATTTTAAACTTCTCTTTGAAATACCGGGGGTTCCCTGATTTGAAGTTGTCGAAAACCACCTTAAGCTCTTTCAGCTTTGACTTTTTGTTCACCTGGTTCCAGGATGTGATTTTACCCTTTAAAATCTCCTCCACCGTGCGATAAAACATGGAAGTGTCCGGATTCGCATTGTTCACAATCAGGGCAACGGCATCGATGGCGATCCTGGTGGTCTTCGGGATGTACTGCCTTTCCCGCAGGTAGGCAACCTGGTTGTCGGAGAGTTTCCGGTTTACGATGATTAACGGAACCGAATCGTTCATAAAATCATTGATCACATCGGCCTCTGTTTTGAAAACAGTATCGATATGAGCATATTTGTACATTGCCTCAAAGGTATATGTCTCAGCCTCAAGAAGTAACTTGTACGAATCATCCACACCGACTTTGATCGTTCCGGCAGTGGGCGTATCGGTGTTTTTTTGACTGCCTCCGCCGCCGCAGGATGCAATGAGGAGGATGAAGCACAGTCCTGTCGCACCGATACCAAAAAGTGTAATTCTGCTGAGGATTTTCATCGCTTTTATGCTTAAAACCAACGGATTCATATGATAGAACACAAATTTATCAAATTTATTATTGCCCTTTCCAAAATAATAGGGCAAAAATGGGGCTAACGATACGATTTTTCAGGGGAATCAGGTCAGTCTTCGGAGCGTTCGCGGTTTTTGGTCCATAGCCGGGCCAGGCGGAAACCTCCGTAAAGAAATAAAAAGACCGCAAAAATGACTTTTACCTCTTTTGAAAGATTCGGAAAACGGGGACTAACAAGTACAAAAACACCCAGAACAAAATACATCAGGATGACGAACCAGGCGAAATACTTGGCGAATTTTTGCATGACGGTTACCGTTGAACCCGCCAGTAAGGGAGAGCATCCTGTTCGGGCAGCTGATTCCAGTACGAAGGTGTCACCGTGAAACCATCCTTTCTGAAGAGTCTCTTTTCATAAACGACGATTACCGGGTTAAAAAGCAAATCGGTTGTTCCGACGATGAAAGTTTCCAGTTCAGCCCCGTCCTTGGTCTTTTCCTTTTCCAGTCTGACATCATATCCGTTGAACGAAAGAAGGTTTTTCAAAAATTCAGCACGCTCAATGCCGGCCCCGGTTTCTACGACGGAACATCGGATCCCTTCCACCTCGGAAACATTATGTTTACCTTTTAAAACTGCCATAATAATATTTTTATCCCACGATGAACGGGCAATTAATACAACCCAAAACTCAAATTAAATACAACCTCGTAAATTGAACTGGCGAATCCAATAATCACCATGCCGGCAACACACATCAGGAGGCCGATACGGGTATATGCGTCGCTTTTAAACCTGGCTATCGGCTGGTCGCTGCTGTTGAGCAGCATGGCCTTGATCACCAGTAAATAATAATAGAGTGAGATGATGGTGTTGACCAGGGCAACGAGCACGAGGATGTAATACCCCTGCTTGGCGGCGGCTGTGAAAAGGAAAAATTTACCAAAAAAGCCAGCCAGCGGAGGAATCCCCGCCAGGGAAAAGAGTGCAAGCATCATCACCAGGCTTAAGTTGGGGTTGGTGCGGTAAAGTCCGTCGTAATCATCGATATTCTCTTTGCCCGTGCGGTTTGAGATGATCCCCACCACACCGAAAGCGCCAAGGTTGGAAAAGATGTAAACAAGCGCAAAATAAACCACCGTTGTCATACCAAGCTGGCTGGCACCAATAATACCCAGCAGGATGAACCCTGCCTGGGCAATGGATGAAAATGCGAGGAAGCGTTTGAGATTCTGCTGGCGCATGGCAAACAGGTTTCCCACGGTGATTGTAAGGACCGTGATCACGTAAAGCAAATCACTCCACATGACGGCGATCTTGTAAAACACGGTATACAGAATGATGGTGAAAATAAAGACGGCAGCGGCTTTTGAAATTACCGACAGGTACGAGGTTACGTTTACCGGCGCACCTTCATAAACGTCGGCAGTCCACAGGTGGAAAGGAACAAGGGAGATTTTGAATGCCATCCCGGCAAAGAAAAAGATAAATGCAAGCACCTGCAGCGGCGAACCTGTGATGAGCGGTGCGACATCAGCAAAATACATCGTTCCGGTGGTTCCGTAAATCATGGACAAACCATACAATAAAATTCCCGACGAAAGCGCCGAGGTAAAGATCAGTTTAACACCGGCTTCTGCCGATTTTTCCTTCATTCTTTCGTAGGCCGCCAGTGCCGCAACAGGAATGGTGGCCAGTTCAAGCCCGATGTAGAACATCAGGAAATCGCCCGATGAAATCATAAAATTCATCCCGATCAGGGTGGAGAGCATCAGCAGGAAAAATTCGCTTATTTTTTCCTTGTTTTGCTCCTGTTTCAGCCAGTCAACCGATTGAATAAAAATGATCAGCACGCCAATGTTCAGAATGTTTTTGAGCATCATGGTAAACCGGGTCGTCTGGTACATGCCTCCAAAAAGGGTTCCGGGTGTACCTGGAAAAAAACCCGCGACCGTTACGGCGCACATCAGCAGAATAGCCGGTAAAATGATCTGATGCTTTTTGGTGTTGGGCAGAAATATTTCGACAATCAATAAGATTACTGTGATGGCAATCAGCAGCAATTCATGTCTCA
>JBAXDH010000181.1:0-5383 GCA_037141055.1 bacterium
GACCAGGGCGATGAGCGGAATCCCCAGCGGTTTCATGTCGCGGATATCGACCCCGCTGCCGCCTTTTTCAATGGACCAGAGTCCGTAAGGCTGCAACAGTGATTTCCATTCCCTGATTTTGATCACTTGCTCGTCTGTTCCTTCGATTGAGAATCCGGAGGGGGTGAACCCGCCGCGGTCGGCTTCAATGGCGGCAATGTGCTTTTCCTGGCCTGCGGCAGCACGCCGTATTGCCTCCGCACCGTACGCATGGGCGCCGCGCTGGTCGTACTCCTCGTCCATGAAAATCACGGCGCGTAAAGTATGATGTGGTTTTATATTCAGAGCCCGGTAGAGCCGCAGCACTTCGATGCTTTGCACTACCCCGGCACCGTCGTCATGGGCGCCCTGGCTGATGTCCCATGAATCGAGATGTCCGCCGAAAGTGATGATCTCCTTTGGAAACTCGCTGCCGCGTATTTCAGCAATAACATTGTAGCTCAATGATTCAGGGTGCAGGATGCAGGACAGGTGCATAACCAGCTTTAGTGAGGGATCTTTTTTAAGCCATTTGGAAAGACTGTCGGCTCCGTTGGTGCTGACCGACATGGCGGGAATCGCTTTTACCGAATCCGCATAATGCTGGATGCCTGTATGCGGGTGGTTGTCGTGTGCCAGGGTCGCCGACCTTACGATCACAGCAAGGGCTCCGTACCTGGCTGCCTGCATGGCCCCGCGGGCACGCTGGTTAACAGCCCCGCCATAAGCATCGAAGGTATAGATGGAGGCAGGATCGGCTGCCCGGTTAAAGAAAACAATCTTTCCTTCGATCTTATCACGTCCAAGGATTTTCAACTCGTCAAAACTCTTTACCTCGACAACCTGTGCCGCAATCCCGTTTGCGGGGGTGGCCACGGATCCCCCGATGGCACATACATCCAGGCTGTGCCTGCCCGACTTTTGTGAAATAACCGTGCCGGTTTCCTTTTTGCCCCGTTCCCAGTGCGTCACCATCACCGGCTGAAGATAAACGGTGTCAAGCGCCATCCCGTCGAGCACTTTTTTTGCCCATTGGACGGCTTTCTCAGCCTGGGGCGATCCGCAAAGCCTTCCGCCGATGTTGTTGCACAGGAAGTCGAGGTTGTGGTACGCTACGGGGTTGGAAAGCGCTTCGGAATAAAACCTCCGGATAAGCAGGGAATCGCCATTGCCGGCAATGACGTGCGATCCAACCGTTAAAGTCAAACAGATGGTGATAAAAAGGATCAATTGGCGCATGGTTGGTATTTTGGCCGGTAAAAGTAATATAAATAGTTTCCGGCTCCCTGTAAACTTAACCGCATACATGACTTTTACCAACCTCCCCACCCAATTTTTTTGAACACTTTCTATATCATTTTTATAATTTATTGTTTTTAATCTACAAAATACCGTTATATTTGCGATTACAATCAACAAAACATGATAAAGCGAGCCATCAACAACCGTATCCAGGAGAAGTTAGGTAAAGGAAAAGCGATTTTGCTTTTCGGTCCAAGGCAAACCGGTAAAACAACCCTGCTGCATCAGATTCTTGATAATAAACAGAATGTTATGTGGCTTAACGGCGATGAAGCGGATGTGCAGCAGCTATTCGTGAATGCCTCTTCCATCAGGTTGAAATCGGTATTCGGAGATTATAACACGGTCGTGCTCGACGAGGCTCAACGTATTGTGAATATCGGACTATCTTTAAAGCTAATCACTGATCAACTTAAAGGTATTCAACTGGTTGCCACCGGATCATCCGCCCTGGAACTTGCAAATCACACCCAGGAACCGCTCACGGGACGGAAGTGGGAATATTTCCTCTACCCAATTTCATTTGGTGAAATGGTTGAACATCATGGGTTGCTGGAGGAAAAACGGATGATTCCCCATCGGCTTGTCTATGGTAGCTACCCTGAAATAGTGAATAATCCCGGAAAAGAGAAAGAAATACTTAAGCAACTAACCGACAGCTTTTTATACAAAGACTTACTCATGATTGGGGGATTGAAAAAACCGTCCAAACTTATTTCCTTATTGCAAGCTTTAGCATTTCAAACAGGGAGTGAAGTATCGTATAATGAACTGGGCCGAACAATCGGTCTGGATAACCAAACTATAGAAAAATATATTGACCTGCTTGAAAAGAGCTATGTAATCTTTAAAGTGGGTGCCTTAAGCAGGAACCTGAGAAAAGAACTAAAACGTGGCCGGAAAATATATTTTTATGATAATGGCGTTCGGAATGCGCTAATAGCACAGTTTAGTCCCATTGAGTTACGTCCAGACAGAGGGGCCTTATGGGAAAATTACCTAATGGCAGAACGGCGTAAATTCTTAGAATACAATGATCTTTGGGCAAATTCTTACTTCTGGCGTACCCAGGATCAGCAGGAAATTGATTATGTTGAAGAACAGGATGGAACATTCCGTGCATGGGAATTCAAATGGAATCCGGGAGCAAAAGCCCGTTTATCCAAAACATTTGCAAACGCATACCCAAATTCAGCTTTCAGCGTAATAACACCCCGGAATGTTGAAGATTTCCTTTCTGACCAGAAACCTATTGCTGGCCAAATCACCTAGTCTCTGCTTTTTCCTGGTACTCACTCGGCGTCATCCCGGCAATCCGCCGGAAGGCTTCGTTGAAGGATGATTTCGAGGAAAATCCCGCCATCCGGGAGATGCCGGTGATCGAATATTTCCGGGCATTTTCGGCCGTCAGCAACCGCTGCGCCTCTTCCACGCGGTAGGTGTTGATGAAGGTGAAGAAGTTTTTCCCGTGGTGTTCGTTGAGAATCTGCGAGATATATTTCGAATTGGTTTCCAGCCTCAGGGCCACCTGGTCCAGGCTGAGGTCGTTCAACGTGTATATTTTCTCCTCCCGCATCAGCTTTTCCAGCATAATAACAAGAGAATCTTTTTGTTCAGCAGAAAGAGACGACCCTGAATACTTCGATTTTAAAGGCTCATCTGCACCAACCTCCTCCCCGTGCCCGCCCCCTTCCTGCATTGTCTGCATTGCCTGCATTGTCTGCATTGCCAGCATTGTTTGCATTGCCTGCATCCCCGCCCCATTATCTTCCTCCGTCCCCAAATCCTTCTGCATCATGGCGTGAACCCCGGCAAAAAGGCTGACCGTCAGCATCGAAACATTGTAAAACAGCCGGGTAATGAATTGCTGCCTGATCCCGAAGATGATAAAGAGTTCATTGACCAGGTAGAATGCAATGAAACAGACGATGAGCGCCCTGATCCATCCAAGGCTGATGTTATCGGTGTAAGAGTACCTGTTCGAAATATAGCTCCTGTGCCTGTTAAAAAGTTTCAGCGACTGGTACATATAATAAGCGATCTGCAGGTTGCAGACAAGGTAAATCCCGATGACATAGACGATGTAAACGTATTTCAGCACCGGGCTGTCGGGCGCATGCGAATAACCATGGGAGATATAGTCCTGCTTTTCCCCACGCGTGATGAAAACAAAGGGGGTTTGAAGGATCAGGAAAATGACGGAAGGCAAAAAATGCACCAGCTTGTTTTTCCGGGTGTGGAACCCTGGCGTGGTGATGGCTTCCAGGTAGAGGTAGAAGAGAGGAATCAATACCAGGATGACCGGCAGGATGACGATGTAGAAATACACCAGGAGATCAAAAGCCAGCAGGTTGTATAGCAGATTGAATGTGAAGAACAGGCAGGCCGCGGATAAAAAGGCGCCCATGAGGAGCCGTGAATGAAGGCCTTTCCGCTTGCCGGATGCAAAGAGCAGCAGGGCAAGGATCGCCGACTGGTAGACCGGCAGGGCGTACAGGATCGGGTCGAACATTTCCATTTACATTTCCCTTTCCGGGATTTTTTTTGTTTTACCAGCCATGAACAGGGGGATGTTGAAACCGCGGGTATGCTTGCTTATTGTCCGGGTTTCTCCTGCTATTTGAAAAAATTGCTTGCCTTTTATCAAATCCCTGATTTACAGAGACCTCTCCCCATCCCTCCCCCTGGAGGGGAGGGGGATGCCCTGCCAAATATAAACAATTTCACGCTTTCCACACAACCATGGCAGTATTAACCCGTGGTAACAGCGTGCGGGTAAATACCTGGTTTCAGGTACGGATTCCTGAATCCGGTCATGATATGCTGCCGCCATAACAAACACTGTTAATTCTTATCCTATATTTGCCACCCCTTCGGGCTAGACCAACCACTCTTTTTTCTCCCGGCCGGCTATTCTTATGCTGGCATACAGTTATACTTCGACTGTTTGAGATTGCAAAAATTCGCAATCTCAAACGCTCAGCATCACTGAATCTAAGCAGCTTTGCAATTGCAAACCTGCCAAGATTCAGTATACATGCAATAAATGCCGGATTAAATAAAACAACCGCAGCCAATTCCAACGTGACAAAACTCTTTCTGGCTTAGATAATGCATTGACACACAGAAGTGTATTTTCGAATACAACCATCATTGACAATTCACGAAAAACCAACGTTTTATGAAAAACAATTACGCCTTCCCTGATGTGCAAATTTTTGAGATTTTGCGAACCAAAACATCCTCAGTGCCCGGAACCATACACCGACACCTGTTTTTTATTATGCTGTTTGGATTCCTGATGCTGGGCTTCCGCAGTTTTGGACAGGGACAAACCAATTTCACCAATGAAAATGCCGCTTTAAATAACAATTCCGCTGTGATGCAACAGGCTGCATTTCAGCCAGCCTCCCCGGAAAATGTGAACCAGGTGCCCGAAAATCCGGCTCCCGGTAATGATTCCCCTCAAATCAACCAGGTGCCCGGTTCTCCGGGTGATGCACCGCTTGCAACAGTTACAAGCACCGCAACAGGAGGAAATTGGAATACCCCGGGAACCTGGGTTGGAGGGAGTGTCCCGTTATCTGGAGATGCAGTTGTTATTGCTTCTGCAGCAACAGTAACTGTTGATGGTACCGTGACCTGTGCTTCCCTTTCCTTTACAACGATCAGTGCAAATACCAACCTGACCATCAGCGGCACTAATTCCCTCACGGTTACCGGACTGTTGAGCATGGCCCGCCCTGCGGCAGGATTTAATGGTTACGTAAATGTAAATGCCGGAACACTTACCTGCGGCTCTATGACCTTGTCGGCCACGGCAATTGCATCTTCAACAAGATTAGATAATATTATAATCACCACAGGAACTGCAACTGTTACAGGCACATTCACTGCCGGCGCAACCGGTTGCGTTTTAACTATTTCGGGAGTTGGGATCCTTAATTTCGGAGGGACAATAACTGCTACACCTACTTTAACCCTGGCCACAGCCAGCACAGTCAATTATACCAGTGCATCGGCCCAGACAATCATTTCCGGAACGTATGGAAACCTCAGCATT
>JBAXDH010000182.1:0-5378 GCA_037141055.1 bacterium
CCGAATGTTTCCGGCTTCAGCAGCGGGAGCGGACCGGCCATCGTACAACTCCTCAACAATTCAGGTTTTAACACGGAGGTGGTGACGTATGCTGTTACCCCTTCACTGAACAGTTGTAACGGATTGATTAAAAATTTCACTGTGACCGTCCATCCGGTCCCGGATGGTTATTGTATTCCGGGTGCGCAGACCATATGCGCCGGTACAAGTTGTGCCATAAGCCTGATGTCGCATGTAAACGGTGCGGGCTTTGCATGGACTTGTTCGGGGAATTCGCCGTTTCTCAGTGGATATACACCAGGCAATGGAACCCAGATCAGCCAGGTACTGTATAATACAGGATTGACAGGCATTGTAACGTACCAGATTTCATCCTCTGCAAATGGTTGCCAGGGTACCGGCGCGTTGTGTGCTGTTACAGTTAATCCGGCCCCTTCGGCATCTCAGACAGTCTGCTTTGACCTGGTTACCGCCACGAATGCAAAATCATTTCTTTTACGGGGTGGGAGACCGGTCGGAGGCACCTATTCGGGTTCCGGGGTAAGCCTGGATTATTTCAATCCTGCCGTTGCCGGTTCCGGGGTGCACCAGCTGACTTATTCATATACGAATGTTTACCAGTGCAGTTCTGCTGCTCATTTCAGCATCAGTGTTCAAAACAGCACTTTCATTTGCGGCGGTGATCTTTTTGATATACGTGATGGCAAAATTTACCGAACCTTCGCGGTCGGCAACCGTTGCTGGATGGCCCAGAACCTGAACCGCGGGAACCTTTTAAACCCTTCATCCCAGGCGCAAACCGACAACTGCATTACCGAAAAATACTGCCTGCCCGGTGATCCAGGGTGCATGCAGTACGGAGGACTTTACCAGTGGGATGAACTGATGGCTTATTCCAATGCAGCAGCCGGTCAGGGCATCTGCCCGCCGGCCTGGCACGTGCCGACAGAGACTGAATGGCAACAACTTGTCAACGCAGTTACCGCGGGATTTGTTGTTCCGGGCGACGGCGTTGCAGCGGGTTTCCTCAAAGACCCATTTCTCAGCCAGGGTTTTCACGCCCTTGCTGATGGAATTTACTACCTCAACAATTCCTGGAGTTACACTGCAAGCCCGCTCACTGTTACCATGTTCTGGACTTCCGATCCCGGCAATTTTACCACTTCATTAGCCCGCGGCATGAATAACATGAACGCCAGCGTGTCACGGTATGAAAGCAGCCGGGAAAATGCATTTCCGGTGAGATGCATCAAAGATTTTCCCTGATCACAGGTAGTCCAGTGTCACGGTCTGTTTTACTCCGGGATGAAGGCTCAGCGCAACAGGACAATTCTTCACGGTGTACTCAAGGATTTTCTTCACCTTTTCAGTATAATTTTCAGGCGGGAAAGTTATTTTGATAACAATCTCTGCGATACTGCGGGGAGGTTCCTTCGTCATGATTTTGGTAATAACCAGTTTACTGCCGTCGATGTTGAAGTTGTGGGTGCGGGCTGCAATACCCATCACCGTGATCATGCAACTGCCAAGGGCAGTGGCTACCAGGTCGGTAGGGGAGAAATACTAGCCTTTCCCCTGGTTGTCGGACGGGGCATCTGTAATCAGTTTGTTGCCTGATAGGAGGTGGGTGGCCTCGGTGCGAAGCCCGCCAATATATAATGTTTCAATGGTTGGCATACGTAGTGATTTTTTGTAAAAAAAAACAGGGAAACTGGACAAGCCATCCCCTGTTTAAAATTTGACTGAAATTCAACATGGGCTGAAATCAGACTGTTCAAAAGCCCAAGGCTATTTGCTTACACCGAGTGTACCGTCAACGGTGAAGGAGGCTCCATCTGCAGTACGGTTGCCGACATATTGAAATCTCCAAGTGCCAATTGACTTGGTATATGCTTCGTTGTCACCCTGCAAGGCGAAAATCTGATCTTTTAAAAAATAGGTGCCATTCAGATTGTAAGTCGTGTTCCCTGAACCGATTGGATCACCGATGGTGACTTTGGTCATTTTAACGTCATCATTGTTGCACTTTGCAAAAAACTGAAGTCCCAGGCCTCCGGCCTGCAGGTTGACAGTGGTAGCAGTAATGGTAAATGCCGGTACAATCGGATCTTCTTTCTTTTTACAGCCACTGATGACCACTAGGGCAACCATTAGCAACGCTGATACTGATAAAACAGAGGCGAATTTTTTCATGTTTAAATGTTTTAGGTGGATGTTAATATTTTTCTTGCTACTCTCATCAAACAAAGGTATAAAAAAAAGTATAAATAAAAAAAGTACTGATTTATTTCTTTACTGTTAAAACTCCCTGCAGCCTGATATCATTGGATGAAGCACCCACCATGATCCTGAAAGTTCCGGGTTCAACGACGTAATTCAATCGGGAATCCAGCATTGCAGTTGAATTAGAAGGAATGTCAATGGATATTTTCTTACTTTCTCCAGGCAGGAGATGTACACGGGTAAACCCTTTCAGTTCCATAACAGGCCTGGATACCGAAGCCAGCTCATCGCGGATGTACAACTGGCAAACTTCATCCCCCGTAACTTTCCCGGAGTTTTTTACATAAAAACTGACTGTTGCAGAATCGCCCGGGTGAATGGTGTCATGGGAGAGGTCCATGTTGCTGTACCTGAACGTTGTGTAACTCAGGCCATAACCGAACGGGAAAAGAGGCATGCCCGTCAAATCTATGTAATCATCGCCCCGCCCGGTTGGCTTATGATTGTAAACCAGCGGCAGTTGTCCTTCCGACATCGGGAAAGTTACCGGCAGACGCCCGGCAGGGTTGTACCGGCCAAACAATACCTCGGCAACAGCCATGCCTCCGGCCTCGCCGGGATACCATACGCCGGCGATTCCCTTTACTCTATTAATCCAGCTGCTCATGGTCACTGCGCTGCCTCCAACAAGCAAAACAACAACCGGTTTCCCCGTTGCGGAAACGGCCCGTATGAGTTCTTCCTGCATTCCCGGCAATTTCAGGGACGATCTGTCGCGGAATTCCCCCTCTTCGATACCTGCCACCACGATCACAAGGTCTGACCGCCCGGCCAGTTGTACGGCCTTATTTACAGATTCCGCCGTACTGTCCGGCACCCCGGCATTCCAGACTATTTTGAGCCGGGCGTTTCCGGTGCTTTCAAAATATTCGAGCCGAAGGCTGTACTCTTTTCCTTTGATGAAAGAAAAATCCGCCAGTTTCGTGTCGTAAGACTTTTTTACCCAGTAGTCAATGATGAGTTTGTCGTTCATAAAGAGCCGGTAGCCATCATTCCCCTCAATGCCGATCTTGAATGTTCCAGTTAGATTGCTGACAATTTTCCCGGTCCACCGCACCGAATACCAGCCGGTAAGAATCGCGGGATCCGGTCCGTACAGCGTCCAGTTGAAATTGACACAAGGGTCGAGCCTTGTTATCTTCGGTGTTCCTTCAAGGTTAATGTTGGTATAATAGGTGCCGAGAAGTCCCTGCGATTTAAATCCATTCCCGTACGAGCACAGGTTTTCTGCGGGGATGGTTTCCAACAGCCGGTTTTCCCTTCCGCATCCCGGGCTGTATTCGATCAGCACCCCGGCCGGCGCTGTTCGCCGGATTCCTTCGAGGATGGAAATTATATGATTCCCTTTGCCGCTGTAGCCTCCCGTTCGTGCTTCAACTGCATCGGTGCCGACTACGGCGATGGTCCTGACCATAGAGGAAACTGGCAGCACTCCGTCATCATTCTTCAGCAAAACGATAGATTCCCTGGCTGCTCGGAGCGCAATTTCAAAGTTGTTTTTTATGTTGCTCAACCCTGTTGATTCCGGTAAATCCGTGTAAGAATTTTCAAACAGCCCGAGTTCAAATTTGGCGCGCAGTACCCTGCTCACAGCGCTGTCGATCGCCCCCTGCCGGACTTCCCCGGTTAAAAATGGGGCGGAAAACAGCGAAGAATGGCTGAATTCGGTCTGGAAGATCACATCAAGGCCGTTTTCAATCGCCAGCTTCCCCGATTCAGCGTATCCCGGTGAAGTATAATGAAGCACATTGGCCCCGCCAACCGCACAGGCGTCGGAGATTACGAATCCCCTGAAGCCCCATTCCTGTTTCAATTTTTTATTCAAAAGCCAGCTGTTTGCCGAACACGGAGTACCGTCGAACGAGTTGTACGCCGTCATGAGCGATTGTGCACCGGCTTTCTGAACGGCTGTTCTGAATGCCGGAAAGTATATTTCTTCCATGAACCGTTCGCTGTAACTGACCGGGTAGCTGTCACGGCCGCCGTCGCCAGCGTTTACGGCAAAATGCTTGGGAGTGGCAATTACACCGGCCTTCTCAAACTCGGAAATATAGGCAAGCCCCATCTGCGATACGAGGAACGGATCTTCACCATATGTCTCTTCTGTCCGGCCCCAGCGTACATCCCGGGCAATATTCAGAACGGGCGACAGGACCTGTCGGATGCCCCGTGAGCGGGTTTCCCCTGCAATGGCCCCGGCAACCTGGTGCATCAGGCGGAGATCGAAGGATGCCGCGAGACCGATCGATTGAGGAAAAATCGTTGCACCCTCGCAGGTCAATCCATGCAGCGCCTCTTCAAACGGGATGATTGGTATGCCAAGCCTGGTTTCTTCAGCGAAGTACTTCTGCAGTTCATTGATTTTCAATACAAATTGCGCGGTCGTGCCGGAAGATCCATAATCAGGAACCTGCCCGGCAGAATCTGCGTTTCCTCCCCTGGCCGGTACCTGCAGCCCGAATATTCCTTGTTTTAAATTGTCTTTTCCAATACCCAGGTCTCCCGGGACCATGAACAGCTGAAAAAACTTTTCTTCGGCAGTCATCCTGCCTATGAGGTCATGAACACGGACATCGACCGGCTGAGTTTTATCACGGTAAAGCATTTGATTTTGCGGGAACGCAGATAATGAAATAAGCAAGAAGTAAATTGGTGCGATTTTCCACACGCTTAAAAGAAATCTCATACCGCAAATATACAACTTCACCCCGCTTCCAATGTCCATTCCCAACGGAATCATCAAAAAAGCGTACTTTTGGTTTTCTTAATCCAATCCCTTGCAGACGATCCTTTCAACTCAGCATAATTTTCGTGACCTCGGGGGAATCCGGGTTTCTGATGGCCGGCAGATAAAACCCGGCCTCCTTTTTCGCAGCGGTGATCTGTATTCACTTTCGGATGAGGATATTCTCAAACTTGAACAGATGAACCTGGCCACGATCATCGACCTGAGGGCCGGGCGTGAAATAGCACAAAGGCCTGACAAAGTTGTTTCCACGGTGATTGATCTCATCCATATCGACATCCATGATGCGGCACGTGACAAAGCCGAGAAATTCCTTGAGAACAATGATGCAAAGGGGTTGGAAACTGTG
>JBAXDH010000183.1:0-5362 GCA_037141055.1 bacterium
GCCTGGTATTTCAGGCACGTACCATGTCGGAGTCGGTAAAACCTACAGCACGCTGACTGCTGCAGTAACCGATCTCAATGCAAAATACATCAACGGCCCGTTAACGCTCATCCTTGACGATGCCGTTTATCCATCAGAGACCTTCCCGATCATCCTCACAGCGAACCCGGGATCAAGTGCCCAGAATTTACTGACCATCAAGCCGAACACAGGTGCTTCGCCGCTCATTGCTACTTCCATTGCCGGTGGTAATGGACTGCTGCATCTCAGCGGGTTTGATTACCTGGTCATTGATGGTTCGAACAATGGATCTGCAACCAAAGACCTCACGATCCAGAATAGCAGCGCAAGCTCTGGTGCTTATGGTATCTATGTGTTGTGTAATTTCGGCACTGACCCGGCGACCAACGTGACCATCAAAAATTGCATCATCAAAGGTACTCCGGTAAATTCGTCGGTTATCAGCATCGTTAACATCAAGTTCGCAACTACAGGTGGTGGTTATGATAATTTCATCATCGACAACAACACCATTAACGGTTCATTTGATGCCATATCAATTTCGGGAACAAGCACGGCAATCGCCCACAATAACCAGGTAACCAATAACTTAATCGGCTCATTTCTTGATGCAGAAGCGGTTTCACATCAGGGTGTCTACCTGACGTATGCCGACAATACGCTCATCAGCGGCAACGACATCATGGGGCCCTATTCCGGATCGTTGAATGTCGGGCAAACAGGTGTGTACATGAGCACAGGAGCGACGAATACAAAAGTCAGGAAAAACAGGATCCACGATTTTTACCATAATTCCGATGATGGATGGGGCGCTACCGGTATCTGGTTTGCATCGGATGCAACCACTGTTACGGAGATATCCAACAACGTGATCTATAACATCAAGGCTCCCGGCATTAATCCAGGAGCAGGACAGAATATTACATACGGAATGTTTTTCCGTTCGGGGGGTAATGTGAAAATTCTTCACAACAGCATTAACCTCACAGGTCCATGGCTTTCAACGCTATACGATGCCTCTTCGGCATGCATCGGGATTGCTTACCAGGCAACCGGTGGAAATTTTGAAGTACGCAATAACATTTTTCGCAATGGAACCGTGCCAACAACCCTGCCAGGTTCTTCGTTTGGCAAGGCACATGGGATCATCTTCAGCCTTGACCCTTCAGCCACATTTTCGATCATTAACAACAATGATTACTTCATCGATGGCTACAACGGACAGATTGCCCAGCAGTTCACCAACGGTACCGGGATCCAGGTATTTTTCCCGACACTGGCATCATGGCAGTTATATACCGGCCAGGAAGCAGCTTCGCTGACCGTTGACCCTGCCTTTACTTCCCCGACCAATTTGCTGCCGACGACTACATCCATGCCAAAAGCCGGATACTATTCTTCATATGCTACAACAGACATCACCGGGGTTAACCGTACCAATCCTCCTGACATCGGAGCATATGAATTTACTGCGAATCCGCTGATCAACACCGTTTCCGCATCCGGAATCGTATATAATGCCGCCACCCTTAACGGCAGTGCCAATGCAACCGGAACAAGTTTCAACCTCTTTTTTGACTGGGGCCTGACCACCAGCTATGGCAACGTGGCAACAGCCACTCCGCCGACAGTATCAGGAACAACCCTCAATAACATGAGTTCAGCTATTTCAGGCTTATCCGGGAGCACCACTTACCATTTCCGCGCACGTGGTGTTACCTCGGGAGGCCTCACAGTTTATGGCAATGACATGACCTTCACCACTGCTCCTGATCCTCCTGCGGTTGTCACCACTGCAGCAACGGCCATCACATCCGTGGGTGCCACGCTCAATGGAACGGTGAATGCCAACAGCCTTTCAACCACGGCAACCTTCGAATACGGGTTGACAACCGCTTATGGAACTACGCTCGCTGCGACACCGGGTACGGTAACAGGAGCAGTGGTAACACCAGTCTCCATTGCAATAACCGGACTTGTGCCGAATACGCTTTATCATTACAGGGCCAAAGGCATCTCATCAAGTGGTACTACGTTAGGCAATGACATGACCTTTACCACCAGTGCCATCCTGGCAAATGTTATAACCAACCTGGCCAGCCCGGTAGGTACGACCACCGCAACACTCAACGGAACAGTTACTGCCAACAATTCAGCAACCACGGTATCTTTCCAGTGGGGACTTACCAATGCATACGGGAACACGGCAGCCGGGACTCCAGCAACCGCTAACGGCATGACAGGTACGGCAGCGAACGCCAGCATCATCGGGCTTACGATCAATACCTTATACCACTTCCGTTGTGTTGGTGTAAATTCAGTGGGAACAACTTACGGACTTGACCAGACCTTCACCACCAACTGCGTTGCACCGGTGATCACCGTCAGCGGTCCTGCAACTGCCTGTTCAGGAATGGGAGGGTATGTTTACACGACCCAGGCCGGAAATTCAAGCTATTTCTGGAATGTTTCAGCAGGCGGAACCATTACATCCGGTGCCGGAACCAACTCCATAACAGTTACCTGGAATACTGCAGGTGCACAAAGTGTCAATGTAAACTATAACAACACTTTCGGTTGTTCGGCTGCAACCCCGGCAGCTTACACTGTGAATGTAAATGCATCTCCTGCACCTGTCATTACAGGTTCAGCCACTGCATGCGTGAATTTCACAAACAACACGTATTCCACACAAGCTGGTATGACCAACTATACCTGGACGGTTTCAACCGGAGGTACGATTACAGCCGGTTCTGGTACAAATGCAATTACTGTTACATGGACTACGACAGGCGCTAAAACCGTAAGCGTTAACTACACAAACGCCCTGGCTTGCGCCGCTCCTTCACCAACAGTGCTGAATGTAACCGTAAATGCGCTTCCTTCTCCGACAATTACCGGTCAGAACAGCATTTGTGCTAATTCAGGCTACATTACCTACTCAACTGAACAAGGTCAGTCGGCTTATGTTTGGACCGTTTCTTCGGGTGGTACAATTGCCTCGGGACAGGGAACCAACACCGTACAGGTTTCGTGGAATACGACCGGCTCGCAGACCGTCAGCGTCAACTATGCCAATGCAAACGGATGTACCGCACTTGCAGCAACCAGTTTCCCTGTTACCGTGAATGGAACCCCCGGTGCAGCCGGAGCCATTACCGGAACGGCCACCATCTGCGGAGGCGCCCAGGGTGTTGCCTATTACTGTGCACCCATCACCGGTGCAGGTTATTATGTATGGACCCTGCCAACCGGCGCAACCATCGCAACCGGATCAGGTACCACGAATATCACGGTGAACTATGCCGCCAATGCATCCTCGGGAAACATCAATGTATACGGGAACAACATCTGCGGTAACGGAACAACTTCACCGAATTTTGCGGTAACTGTAAATGCCTTACCTGCAGCAGCTGGAGCGATCACAGGTTCAGCCTCTGTATGCCAGGGCAGCAATGGAATTACATATTCTGTAACTTCGATTGCCAATGCCACCAGCTATACCTGGACAGTTCCGGCAGGAGCAACCATCGTTTCAGGCGGAACGACCAACACCATCACGGTTAACTTTGCAGCGACCGCTTCATCGGGAAATATTACGGTACTGGGAACGAACTCCTGCGGAAGCGGGGCGGTTTCACCTTCCTTCGCTGTAACATTGAATCCTGTCCCGGTAGCTCCTACCGTTACTGTTAACGGTGTGATGCTGACCAGCAGTGCTTCAACCGGCAACCAGTGGTACTTCTCATCCACCCAGGGTGGTACGGGGAGTATGATCCCGGGCGCTACAGCAGGAACCTACACCGCCACACAAACCGGCTGGTACTGGTGCGTGGTAAGCCAGGGCACCTGCAGTTCGGAACCTTCCGTTCGCATGTACGTGCTCATGGTTGGCCAGCAGGAACTGCAGACGGGCACCTTCAACATCTACCCGGTTCCCAATGACGGAAAGTTTACAGTTTCAATTGTGAGTCCGTCGCACGAAACCTTTACTGTCGTGGTTTACAACAACCTTGGCGTGAAGATCCACGAAGTGAGGAGTATCGAAGTGAATGGTCGCTTTGACCAGGTGATTGACCTGCGGCCAGCTGCAAGCGGAATGTACACGGTTGTTTTCAGAAATAGTGAAAAGCAGATTGTGAAGAAATTCATAGTATCCAATTGATTTTTCCCATCCTTAACCGCTTCCTGTTTTCGGGGAGCGGTTAAGGATGGGAAAATTTTACATTGATTTGTTCCTGGTTTGACCGCCCTCTTTTCCGGGGCGGCTTTTTTTTTGAACAGCAGGCCAATACTGCGGATGGCATTTTATGTTGCGCAACCGAATTTATTTTTACTTTTGCTGCAAATACAAATAAATATGAAAGCAAAACAGTTACTCTTTTTACTCTGCACCGGCATGGTCCTGATTTCATGCTCCAAGTATCCGCCCTCATCCGGCCGGTTGCTTGAGGATCTGGCTATCTACACAAAATATGATGTGTCGAAAGATTTCACATCGTATAAGACCTATTACATGAGCGACTCCATCGTCGTTGTTTCCGATAAAGACAGCGGAATGTATACAAGTCCCCAGGTTGTCTCCCTGGTTTCTACAATTGCCCTGAATATGACGAAACTCGGGTATGAGAGAATCACAAACGCGAAAATTGCCGATTTGTATCTCGGGGTTTCTTATGTGAAAAATGTCAACGTTAACGTGTACTATCCCGGATGGTACTGGGGTTACCCGGGCTATTATCCCCCCGATTACTGGGGCGGAGGAGGATATTACTATCCTTATTATCCTGCTTATATTACGACCTATTCCACGGGCACCATCCTGATGGATATGATGGCGATAAAAGATAAGGATCCGGCGACAAAAAAGATCCCGGTATGCTGGAATGCATATATCCGCGGCCTTCTGACAGGCGATCATACGACTGCCCAGATTCAGCAAAGTATCGACCAGGCCTTTACGCAAACCAAAGGTTTTCCGGGTCATAAATAATCTTAAAAAAACGTCGATATGAAAAAGATATACATTACACTTTTTACGCTGGTTTTATTCGCAAGCGCTTCACTGGCGCAGGAAAAACCTGTCTCTCTCGGATTCACCCCAAGTTCATATTACACCTTCTCCTGGAACACCACATTTACCATGGGCGATTTCAACAAGTGGGTAGGAAATGCCAGTCCGGCAGGTTTCGACCTTGGCGGACGCTACTTTATTAAAGGCGGCCTTGCTGCCGGTTTTAACATCATGTGGCAGAGGGTAAGCCAAAGCTATGGTTACGAGACTTTCTACGGAACAGATGGAGGGGCAATTACGGCGACCAATTACCGCTTTACATGGATG
>JBAXDH010000184.1:0-5308 GCA_037141055.1 bacterium
ACGCATATGAAATGCGCCAACATTGACGATGGTGCGATCGATGTCTCGGTGACCGGGGGAACAGGCAGCTACACATACCAGTGGAGTTATAACTCAGCAACGACTCAGGATCTTACAGGATTGCATTTCGGATCCTATACGTTACAGGTAACTGATTCAAGAAACTGTTCGGCAACGGCAACCTGGGTTGTTACATCCCCGGCTACACCGCCAAGTTTCATATCAGTGGTCCACCATGTTAATTGTAATGGTGAAACCGGATACATTACTACAACACCAACTGGCGGAACACCTGGTTACACCTACTCATGGAGTCCAGACGGTCAGACAACCCAAAACATCAGCGGGTTATACCCGGGAACGTATGTTTTGATACTCACCGATTCACAAGGTTGCACTGCATCTTCATCACGCGAGCTTACCCAGCCTGCTGTTCTTGCCACAACCCTGACCAAAACGGATATCGTGTGCTACGGTTACTCAACCGGCGCAATCGACCTTTCCGTTACCGGTGGGACTACCGCATACACCTATCTTTGGAGCAATGGCGCCGTTACACAGGATCTCACCGGCCTCACCGCTGGAGTCTACAATGTTACGGTAACCGATGCCCATGGATGTTTCGCAACTAATACTGCGACCATCCTCCCGGGAAACCAATGGTCTATCGACATTGACGGACCCGATGCAGCATGTTGCAATGCACTGTCACCATCTGTTTATATCGGTTCTCATTATAATTCTTATGATGCAGCTCCCTGTGCGAACTTCTCGTACGAATGGGTTGTTGTTGGCGGAACCATCATAACAGGGCAGAATACGAGCAGTATCGCTGTTGACTGGGCATGCTGCAACACGGGTTCAGTTACTCTTGTTGTGACAAACCTATGCAACAGTTGTATCCTGACCAAGACGAAAATCGTCGCGATCAGCCTGCCACCTGCACCTGTTATTATAGGTCCTGCTTCCATCGAAGCCAGCACAACCGCAACTTATTCTACGGAGTGTTTCGAAGGTCACCTCTATACCTGGTCAGTTGTTGGCGGTACGGTTAGCTCCGGACAAGGTACATGTTCCATCACCGTGGTGTGGGGTCCATTCCCGCCATGCGGCTGCGGACAGGTATCCGTTTGTGAAACCAACGACCATACTCTCTGCATGGGTTGCACCACGATGAACATTACCATCATACCTGTTTACACAAGTGCTACCATTGCAGGTTATGTTTATTACAAGAACAGCTACAATACACCTCTTAATGGTGTTACGGTTAAGCTTCGTAATACGGCCGCGGGTACCATTGCAGCAACAACTGTAACCGGTCCGAATATGACCGCAAATGGCGAAGATGGTTACTTCCAATTTGAAGGAATCTCCGGCACCTATAAGCTCGAAGCTTCCTACAACGGAACCTTTGGCGGAAACAATGCGACCGATGCTCTCCTCGTTCAGCTGAGCGTTATCCATACTCCTGACCTTGCCGGACTTTACGCTACAGCAGGCGATGTAAATGCAAGCCTTTCCCTCACCGGACTGGATGCCTTGTACATCAAACTGCGCACTGTAGGTTCAGTAACTTCATACCCCGCAGGTGACTGGACTTTTGGCGGCTACAACGTCACCACGCCAGCCCTCACATCAAATATTTTCGGCCTGTGCGTCGGCGATGTGAACGGCGACTTCATCCCGTCCAGCTACAAGGATGTGGCATACCTTTCAGTCCTTGATGATGCTGTACAGACAATTCCTGTCAACGAATCGTTTGTATACAATATCAAAGGCAGTGCAGTTGCCGACCTTGGCGCCATGACCCTGTTCATGGGCTACGATCAGAACCGCTTCGACATCGAAAACGTGAACACTTCACTCGAAGGAATGAAGTACGTGATCGATGGCGGCAGGATCGCACTCGCATGGTCAGATACAAAACCACTTTCAATCAAAAACGATGAGACTGTTCTCTC
Organism: bacterium; assembly: GCA_037141055.1. Lineage (GTDB taxonomy): Bacteria > Bacteroidota > Bacteroidia > Bacteroidales > FEN-979 > CAIVAT01. The sequence continues at coordinate 1,965 of JBAXDH010000184.1, forward strand.
GCTCACGATGAAAGCCAAGGATCTTGTATCGCAACCCACATCTGTATTCCACCTCCTCCCGGGCAGCGAATTTGCCGACTCCAAAGCCACCAGGTATGACAACTTCGACCTGAAAATGTCGAAAGTTATCACTCCGAACGGCGTGAATGAGTTCAGCATGTTCAACTACCCGAACCCGTTCAGGAACACCACGAACATCGTTTACACGCTGCCCGAATCCGGAAAGGTTCGCCTCGTTCTCACCAACATGTATGGTAAGACCGTTCGCGTACTCGTGGATGAAATGCAGAATGCCGGCTCTTATACGGTAACTGTCAACCCGATCGACAACTCTCTCACACCAGGTGTTTACCTGTATAAGATTGAAGTCACCGGCGCAACAGATACCTACATGAAGGTCAACAAGATGATGTTCACGCGGTAAACCCCATTTGGAAAGAAGGCAACCTTCTAATAATTTTGTTGTCTTCTTTCCATCTTAACTTAATCAGAATTATAAAAAAAATGTTTACACTTCCAGCATCGGTTAATACAATGAAAAGAGCGGCTTTCGTGTCGTTTCTTTTATTGCTGTCCGTTGTTACTTCGACTGCGCAGGCACAATCACTGACCATTGGTTCGGTGGATGCCTGCGCAGCCCCGGAAGTGCTTGTACCGGTTACCGGCACCAACCTCGTCAATATCGGCGCCATCACATTGTTTATTACCTTCGACAGCACTCGTTTGTCATACAAAGCTGTCGAAAATATCGATCCGCAGCTCAACGGCATCGTTTACACACTGAACACCACTCCGTTTCAGCTAGCCATTGTCTGGACCAATACCAATCCGATCTCCTTTCAGCAAAAAAAATTGTTCGATGTCCGTTTCACCTTCAAGGGCCAGTCGAGCCCGGTGACGTTTAAAGCCGGCTGCGAAATTTCCAACAGCCAGCTCCAGATCCTGCCGGTGAATTACATCGGCGGCTCCGTGGCCTCCCTCGTCCCGCAGGTTACACGGCAACCCAAAGACACTGTTGTCAGAATGTGGGCGCTTGCCAACTTCAGCACCACGGCAACCAACGCACAAAACTATCTCTGGAAACAAAGCTCCGACAACGGTCTCACCTGGAACGAACTTTCAGACAATGAAATTTACCAGGGCACCCGCACCGGTCAGCTTACCCTTTCCTGGGCCCCGCCCACCTATAATAAATACAGGTACATGTGCAGCCTGAACCTGCAAAACTGCACTGCGATTACGCAACAGGCCACCCTTACCGTCGACACACTCGCTTCGGTACCGGTGCATGCCACAGCCAAAGACTTTTTATTAATGAATCAGCCAAATCCTGTTACAGGGTATACCACTATTATATACACGCTTCCGTCAGAAGGAGGTGTTTCGCTTGAAATTCTCGACCTGTGCGGAAACATCGTAGCACAACCGGTAACGGAATTCCAGGCGAAGGGCTTACACCATATTATATATAATGCCACAGGGCTTAAAACTGGCTTTTATTTTTACAGATTGAATTTTACCGGGGGGAATGCCAGCGTTATGGCTTCGGGGAAGATGATTAAGATTGATTAATGACAAATGACAAATGACAAATTACAAGTAACAAAGTAAAAAAGTAACAAAGTGACAAAGTAACAAAGTAACAAAGTAACAAAGTAACAATTGGCAAATAAGAACTTAATATATAATTATAGCAAATATTCACACACTTTATACTCTTGACCTATGACAAAAAAATTTACATTGATGATGCTCTTCCTACTGTTACTGGGAGCTGCATCGTTTAGTCAAACAGCTTCTTTGGCTACGGTTACGGCCAGTCCCGGGCAAAACATCCCGGTTGCGCTGAACGTAACAGGATTTACAGGCATCGGGGCCATCACCTTTAATATTCTTTTTGATCCTGCTGTCATGACCTTTACAGGCCTTTCCAGTGCTCCAAGTGGCTTCATCGCCGGGGTAACGGGTAATACAATCAATATCACTGGTTCATGGTATCCCTATACTACATTTGGCCCGGGGAAGCTCTTTGATCTGAACTTCACCTATAGCGGAATGACCCCAAGCCCCTTGAATTTTCTTGGCACATGCCAGGTAACCCAGGGAGTGACGGTGATTCATCCGACCTATACGAATGGTTCTGTGAGCATGAATACCGGGCTGGCCCAAAAGGCAAACCTGGTTTCGGCAACAGCCACAACAGGAGGGAATGTAACGGTGCCCCTTGAATATACGGCTTTGCCGGCAGTCGGAGCCATCACCCAGAAAGTACATTATGATCCCACCAAATTGACGTTCGTCAATGTGCAGGGTATAGGATCCCTTGCTGCGGGCCTCAATTACAGCGCCAACGCAGGAAGCGGGATCATCACAATTACCTGGACAAATATCGGGGGAACAGGTGTAAATGCTAACGCCAACAAGTTTTTGCTGAATTTCGTATACATCGGAAGCACGGTTACGAATGTAGATTTCGTTTCAGGCTGTCTCATCTCCACGGCACCCTCGGGAACCAACGTTCCTGTCTCCTACTTCGGAGGAATAGTCTCTCTCGGATCAGCCTCTGCATCGGCAGTTCTCGGATCAATTACAGGCGTACACCAGGGTCAGGATAACCTGGAGGTTCCCCTTACACTGGCCGGTTTCCCCACCACGAATGTACGGGCCTTCACGCTTACCATCCCTTACGACAGCCCGCGGTTGTCATTCCTGGGCCTCAAAACGCCCGTCTCCGGACTGGTGATCAGCCAGGCCTCCGGCACGCTTACACTTGCATGGACAGACGCCAGCGGAGTAACCAATGTGAATGGCATATTCCTGACCCTGAAATTCAAATACAACGGCATTGGCCCGGCAAGCGTTCGCTTCGGCAACGGGTGTGTGTTCAACACATATAATGCCGGGGTAACCGGCACGGTACAGGTTGCCTATACCAATTCAATCATTGTGCCTGCCCTCGAAACAGCCACTGCCACCATTGGTTATCCCCTGCCTGTTACAGCAGGAAACCCGGTGCTGGTTCCTATCAATTTCAGCGGCCTTCCGCTCTTGAACATGGGCGCAGCTACCCTCAAGATTACCTACGATTACAACAAGCTCACCTATATCGATATACAGAACAACACATACGGCGCCAGTGTGGGCCACAATGCAACCACGCATACCATTACGATCGCCTGGGCTTCGGCCAGCGCCATCACCCTTACCGGCAAGTTCCTCGACCTTCGCTTCATGTACAACGGCGGCGGCGGTGATTGCGGTGCTGCAGTTAGCTTTGTGGATGGTTGCGAACTGGCATCCTATGCATTTCCGTCTCCGATTGTTCCGGCTAACTGGATTAATGG
>JBAXDH010000185.1:0-5302 GCA_037141055.1 bacterium
GTTCATGAATGATCGGTGAAACCATACGGCAGGGGCCGCACCATTCGGCAGAAAGGTCAACAACTGCGAGTTTATCGCTTTTTACAATTTTTTCTTCGAAATTTGAATCGGTCAGGGTTTCGAACATATGGAACTATTTTAAAAGTGTGTTAATTTCGGTTGCAAAGTTACAAAAATCATTTCAATTTGGGCGGGTGGCAGGTGGTAAGGTAACAGGGTGACAGGGTGACAGGGTGACGGTTATGCGTCTCCGAAAACCCGTATGTGAATTTCGGATAATTCTTCAAGGGCAGTGATCATTTCCTTTGGATTCACACGGTATTTCCTCGACGGAAGGTCGATGGTGACGTTTTCATCCGGATCATGAACCCTGATGCGCATGTGGCATTTCCCCTTGTGTTTCATGGCGGCATGGTGCAGTTTGTGAATCGTGTCCACGGCAAGTTCATCCAGGATCAGGGTGAGGGAAAGCACTTTTGAAAATTTCTCCATGACCTCCGACAGCAGGATTACCTGGTTTACCCGGATCGTCATCTGGTCGGGACTGTCGAACCGGGAATCGATGCGCGCCTTGAGAAACACATACTGTCCCTCTTCCAGCATGTGTTTCCACTTCAGGTATTCCTCGGAAAACATGGTGAGGGAAATGAAATTATAATAATCCTCGACAACAAAGGAGCCGTATGGTTTGCCGGTCTTGCCAATCTTATGGTTCGCCTCGATCACGATCCCGGCGAAGGTAACCTCCTTGCCTTTCAGCGGTTTCAGGTCCTGCTTCAGGTCTTCGATGGTTTTGTTGCAGAATTGCTCCATTTCAAACCTGTAGCCGTCCAAAGGATGCCCGCTCATATAAAACCCGGTGACATCCTTCTCTAATTTAAGTTGTTCAAGTTTGGTCCATGGCCTGCAATCAGGCAATGTGATCTCTTTAAAATGGACCTCCTCCGCTTCGCCGAACAGCGATTGCTGGATGGAATCCTTCCGTGCATGATAATCCGTTGCATGACGGATGATTTTTTCAAGGAAGATCGAATCATCGCTGTTTTCCTGGAAAAAATACTGCGCCCGGTGGGTATTTTCAAAGCAATCGAAGGCGCCGGCTTTGGCAAGGGACTCCATGCACCGTTTGTTGACCATGTGCGAACTGATCCTGCGGGTCATGTCAAAAATACTGGAATAAGGACCATTGGCCACGCGCTCCTGCACGATCGTTTTAACGGCAGCTTCGCCCACATTTTTTATCCCGGCCATTCCAAACCGTATCTCTCCCTTTTTGTTGGCGACAAAAGCCGATGAACTTTCGTTCACGTCGGGGCCCAGCACCGGGATATGCATACGCTTGCATTCATCGAGGAACAGGGTGATCTCCTTGAGTTCCGTCAGGTTCCGGCTGAGCACCGCTGCCATGAACTCCGCCGGGTAATGTGCTTTGAGCCAGGCCATGCGGTATGCCACATAGGCGTAGCAAGCCGAATGTGATTTGTTGAATGCATAATTGGCAAATGCTTCCCAGTCTTTCCATATCTTGGTGACAACGGTGAGATCGTGACCGTTGTTCCTGCATCCGTCGAAAAATTTCGGCCTGAGATCGTTCATCATCGATTCGATCTTCTTTCCCATGGCCTTCCTCAGCGAGTCGGCCTGCCCTTTGGTAAAGCCTGCCAGTTCCTGCGACAGGAGCATCACCTGTTCCTGGTACACCGTGATGCCATACGTATCCTTCAGGTACTTGTCCATCACCGGAATATCATAGGCAATCTTCTCCCTGCCATGTTTCCGTGCGATGAAACTGGGGATATAATCCATCGGACCCGGCCTGTACAAAGCATTCATGGCAATCAGGTCCTCGATTTTGTTCGGCTTGAGGTCGCGGAGGTGTTTCTTCATGCCATCGGACTCGAACTGGAAAATGCCGGTTGTTTTGCCAAGGCTGAACAGCTCGTACGTTTTCGGATCATCGAAAGGCAGGTTTTCAGGATCAATTTCGACGCCATGGGAATCGCGGATATTCTGCACAGCGTCCTTGATAATGGCAAGTGTCTTCAATCCCAGGAAATCCATCTTGAGCATGCCGACCTTTTCAATGAATTCGCCGTCAAACTGGGTGACCAGCAAGTCCGACTCCTTCGAGGTTGTGACTGGGATATACTCCATGAGATTGTCGCGGCTGATGATTATCCCGCAGGCATGAATACCCGTCTGCCTCACGGAACCTTCGAGGCTCTCGGCAAAACGCAGGGTTTCGGCAATAAGTTTGTTCGATGATGACCGGGCTGCCTTCAACTCCGGCACCTCTTCATAGGCGGCTTTCAGGGTAATCCCGGGACGGGCGGGGATCAGCTTTGTGAGGCGGCTGACCTCGTCAAGCGGCAGTCGCTGAACGCGTCCGACATCGCGGATTGCACCTTTGGCGGCCATCGTACCGAAGGTGATCACCTGGGCAACCTTGTCGCGGCCGTATTTGTTAACCACCCATTTCAGCACGCGGTCGCGGCCGTCTTCATCGAAATCGATGTCAATATCGGGCATTGAAACCCTGTCGGGGTTCAGGAACCTTTCAAAGAGGAGGTCAAACTTTAAAGGGTCAACATCGGTAATCCTGGTGCAGAAAGCAACAACCGAGCCCGCTGCGGAACCCCGGCCCGGACCAACGGAAACCCCCATGTCACGCGCTGCATTTAAAAAATCCTGGACGATGAGGAAATAGCCGGGATAGCCCATTTTTTTAATGACGGCCAGTTCAAAATCAATCCGTTCCCTGATTTCAGGTGTAATTTCAGGGTAGCGTTTTTTGGCGCCTTCATAGGTAATATGCTTCAGGAACTCATCGGGATCTGTAAAACCATCCGGCAACGGGAAATCAGGCATGATGGGATCGCGGTTGAGGCTGTAGGACTCAACTTTGTCAAGCACCTCAATGGTATTCTCCAGTGCCTCGGGAATATCGGCAAACAGCCGGTTCATCTCTTCTTTTGACTTGAACCATTCCTGGCCCGTGTAGCGCATGCGCGTGACATCGTCCATGAACTTGCCCGTGTTTACGCAAAGCAGCCGGTCGTGCGCATCCGCATCCATTTCATTCAGAAAATGAACATCGTTGGTTGCCAGCAGTTTCACCTGGTGTTTTCGGGCAAGTTCGACCAGCACATCGCCAACGGCCATCTGCCGCTTATAAACATCGCCGTCGCGGGTCGGGTCTGTAGCAGGATGGCGCATCAGTTCAAGGTAGAAATCGTCGCCGAAAAGCTCCTTGTATTCCACAATAACCTGTTCGGCCCTGGAGACGTTGCCTGCATGGATCGCCCTTGGAATCTCCCCTGCAAGGCAAGCCGATGAGGCAATCAGCCCTTCGTGATACTTCTTCAGCAGTTCCTTGTCGATCCGGGGCTTGTAATAATGGCCTTCCGTCCAGGAAAAAGAGATCAGTTTCAGCAGGTTTTTATAACCGGTCGCATTCTTTGCCAGTAATATAAGGTGATCGCCTTTCCGGTCGACCATCTCGGTTTTTTCGAACCGGCTCCGTCGTGCCACGTAAGTTTCGCATCCGAAGATCGGTTTAAAACCCGCATGCTTTGCCGCTGCCTCCGCGAACTCCTTAATGCCGAATAAATTACCATGGTCGGTCACCGCCACTCCTTTCATGCCGAGTGCAGCCGCCTTGCCCACCATTTCTTTGATCCGGCAGGCGCCATCAAGTATTGAATATTGAGTATGTAAGTGTAAATGAATAAAATCTGCCATGGATAAAGGGAAAAATCGTGTGGAACGGGCTTGTAAAATTATTTTAAAATCCCCTCCGAATTCACGTTGTTAATAAATAACTTTTCGCGTATATTTGTTAAAAATTACACAGCCATGCTTACTTCAGGCCATTTTCATCCGATGCTGGTGCATTTTCCAATCGCCATCATTACGGTAGGTTTTTTGTTCGACCTGCTCTCATTTGCCTTCAAAAAAGAAACCTGGTTGAACAAAGCGGGTTACTGGCTCGAAATTATCGGAATGGCCGGGGCCATCTTTGCATTCGGATCGGGATACTTCTTTACAAGTCCGATGGAAGGCGAAGCAGGCATGATGCGGGAAAAACACGAATTCTTCGCAACCGCCAGCCTGATTTCCATTATCGTTGCGACCCTGTTCCGCATCGTGGTTGACTACATGAATAAGGAAACCACCAACATGAAGTACCTTTCGCTGGGACTTTATTTCATTGCGCTGGTCTTCGTTTCAATTACAGGTTACCTCGGCGGGACACTCGTACTTGACTACATGATCGGCTTGTAGATCCTACACCTATGGCCTTTACATGCATTGCACACTTTGCACTTTGCCGTTTGACCCTGCATTTTGCATTTTTATAAATTTTCCCGGTATAATACAATCACAAACTTAAACCCAACAACCATGAAAAACCTGTTTTTAATCTGCCTGGTGCTTGTCATCAGCTCGGGCCAGCAAATCATCGCCGGTCCCACCGATAAAACAATTGTGAACCTCAATACAGCATTCAGGGGTGAATCAACAGCCAGTGTCAAATACGCTGTTTTTGCCCGCAAAGCCAGGGCAGAAGGATACATTCAGATTGCCACCATGTTTGAAGCAACCTCAAAAGCAGAGCAGGTTCATGCCGCCAACCACCAGACGGTCCTGGAAAAAATGGGTCAGAAAATTGAACCCATCAGTCCTGAAACTACGGCTAAATCAACAAAGGAAAACCTTGAAGATGCCATCAAGGGCGAAACCTACGAGATGACCACCATGTACCCGGGGTTTATTGCCACCGCCAAGGCGGAAGATGCGCCGGGTGCTGCCAAATCTTTCCGGTGGGCAATGGATGCGGAGAAGAAACACCAGCTGATGTACCAGAATGCACTGAATGCGCTGAACGACAAAAAAACCGATGCCCTGCCAAAGGTTTACTGGGTTTGCCCGAAATGCGGTAACACGTATGATGTGGCAAAGCCGGAAGCTTCCTGCTCGTTCTGCAGCACGAAGAGTGAGAAGTTTGTTAAGTTTGGGAAGTGATTATAATTTTATTGGTAAATTCAAAAAAATTGCCGAATTTTGCACCCCTTTTAATAAACTAATCAATATTTCATTCAATCAATCATTTAACCAATGCCAACCAAAATCAGATTACAGAGAAGAGGTAAAAAGGGACAAGCTTTTTACCACATTGTTATTGCGGATGGTCGTGCACCACGTGACGGAAAGTTCATAGAACGAATTGGCATCTATAACCCTGTTGCAAAACCCGCTGAAATTGAGCTCGAATTCGACAAAGCCCTCGACTGGCTGAAGA
>JBAXDH010000186.1:0-5249 GCA_037141055.1 bacterium
CCTCAAAACCCAGACGGGTACGGTGGTAGGAACAACTACAACCAATGCAACCGGTAACTTCTCCGTGTTTGCCGTTGATGGAAACTATGTACTCGATGCAACCTGTACCAAGGCATGGGGTGGATTGAACATCCAGGATGTTATCAAGACCAGGCAGAAAATTTCGCTGCTGATTACTTTCACAGCTTTACAGAATAAGGCAGCAGATGTGAACCTGAATAACCTGGTGAACATCCAGGATGTTATTTACATGCGTCAGAAAATCTCCCTCCTGAACCCTGTTCAATGGACGATCCCCAATTACGTGTTTGAGAATCCAACCGTAACGCTGAGTGGTTCAAACGTGGTTCAGAATTTTAAAGGATTATGTGCGGGTGATGTAAACAACAGTTTTACGCCGGCGGCCAAATAATTTTAATACACATATTGAAACTGTTTTAAAGGTAATGATAACCAAGAAGACGCCAGGGAGCCGGAACTTTTCATGAGTTTGAGTTCCGAGCGCCCTGGCTCTTCAAAGGTTATAAAATAAGTCACCTGTCAGGTTAAGGAGTTAAAAAATAAAGGAATGAGTATGAAAAAGATCATCGTTGGATTTCTGCTGTGTATGACTGCATATTATGTGCAAGCCCAGGTAAAAGTTAAAATCGGCAGCGCTTTGTCGCAACAGCCGGGTACAGATGTACACCTTCCGGTGATTGCATTTGGACTGAATGCTGCGAATGGAGGGAAACCTGTTTCTGCAATGGAATTGCATCTCACTTATGCCAGCAACATAACCGTGTATGATACGACCCTGAATTTTAACGCACTTGTTCCGAAAGCACAATGGTATTTTGGCGCAAATGGGTCGGAATACAGCTGCAACTGGCTGGAACCCACAAGCGGTCACATCAGCATCCCGGACAGTACTGTCCTTTTTGATCTTGTCTTTCATTACCTGGGAGGTCAGGCGGAAATAAACTTCAACACAACTACCTCCATTTTACTTGATTCAGCATTTGAAATAATCCCAAATGTAATTTTTGTCAACGGAGTGATAACTCCTTCGGTAGGCGCCGGTACTTCCAAATGGAATGGTACAGGGGCATGGAACACCATAGCCAACTGGAGCAACGGCATTCCGGGCGACAGTACGGATGCCATCATTGAAACCGGCGAAGTCAGTATCCTTTCAAATGCGGTAAGCCGGTCGCTTATGGTGAACGCAGGATGCTCCACACTTGTTAAACCAGGTTATACATTAACCGTTCATACTGATTTCACAAACAACGGAATATTCAGGATCCTGTCTGATGAAACCGGAACAGGATCATTTATCGCCGTCAGAAATATAAGCGGCACCGGACAAAACAACATCGAACGATATCTGGATTTTTCCAACAATACAAAACACTTTATTTCATCACCGGTTCAAAATGCCCAGGCATCGGTTTTCGGAGGGAGCATTGCAGAAAAATACCTTGAACCTACTTCTGCCTGGGAGGGTTTGCTTGCTTCCGATAATTTTCAATCAGGCAATGGTTACAGGTTAAGTGGAACAGGTTCTTCCGCCGCAGCATTTACCGGGACAATGAACTCTCAGGACGTGATCGTAAGCGGGTTGCCATACACCAGCAGCCTGAGTCTCGCAATGAGGGGCCTCGCCCTGGTTGGAAATCCTTACCAGTCGGCGATTCAATGGGACAAAGGTTCCTGGGGGAAAAATAACCTGGATCATTCCATCTATATATGGGACGGTTATAAATACTTATCCTGGAATGGAAGCATCGGAGCGCTCACCAGCGGAATCATTCCGTCAATGCAGGGATTCTTTGTTAAAAGCAATGCCGCAGGAAGTTCACTTACGATTCCAAAATCCTCAAGGGTACATAGCCAACAGGCTTTTCATGAAATGAATGGAATACCTGCAAATGTTCTGACTCTGAGATTGGAAAAATCCACAGATAACCTTCATTTTGATGAAACCTTCATCAATATATCAGCCGGTTCTTCAAACAACTTTGATGCGCAGTTTGACGCCTACAAACTGTTTGGAATAGACACTTATCCGCAAGTGTTCACTGTCGCATCTGATGGTACTGAACTTTCAGTGAATACCCAGCCGGCCTTCAGTAACATTCCGGTGGTTGTTAAGCCCGGATCATCAGGAGCATTTAAGATCTCCTTCAGCAATATTGAGACATTCAACCCGGGACAGCCTCTGTTTTTTGAGGACAAGGGATCAAACACGACCATCGATATCAGAAACACAAACAGTTACGTATTCTCCTCCGACGGCAGTGTGGAGACTGGCAGATTTGTGATGCATTTTGAAGTTATCGGCATAGAGGATCATATAACCAGCCCGTTCAGGGTGTGGATGTTTGATAACCGGTTGAACATTTCAGCAAGAGGAAATGCCAGCGCAATTGATCACCTTGAGGTGTTTAATCTTTCGGGTCAGAAAATTTCCCAGACTTCTCAAATTTCCGTGCCCTCAAGTACAATCCTTGATGTTCCAACACGCGGACTATATATCCTTCGGATTTACACCATGGATGGAGTGTATTCCCAAAAGCTATTTATTGAATAGCTAACGATAGAGAATACATCGGGGCAAATGCCCTGTTCCTTGTTGAATTCCTGGTATTCGCAGGAGAGGTTAAAAAATATTTTTCAGACAGTATAAAAAGCTCATTAAAGACTTTGAGGAATGAAAAAAGTATACCTGCTCATCTTTTTACTGTTTCTGACAATCATCAGTTACAGCCAGCTCACCGTGACATTGCCTGCCATTGCAGCCGTTCCGGGACAAACCATCTTCGTACCGGTTAAACTGATCGGCGGTAGCATCACCGGAGTGCCTGTCGGAAGCGCCAACATACAAATTACATTTGACCCGGCCGTTCTGACATATGTCAACCTGGTAAATTATTATTCCGGAACCCCGGCCAGCCAATGGTATTTTTCAGGGAGTGGCTACATTGTGGCTGCAAACTGGCTTGAGCCCAGCTTACTTACGCTGCCAATTCCCGATAGTACAACGCTTTTTGAAATACAATTTACATATCTTGGCGGCAGCACCGCGTTGAATTTTTCACTTTTTGAATTTACAGATGCCGCATATAATTTAGTTCCTACAACAACGATCAACGGCCAGGTAAACCAGTTTCCTTCTCTTAGCGGCCCAACCACCGCCTGCCAGAATTCAGCGGGCAATGTTTACACCACCGATGCAGGCAAGAGCAGTTATGTGTGGACGGTTACCGGTGGCACCATCACCTCGGGTGGAGGCAGCGCCGACAATACAGCCACAGTTACCTGGACAACTGCGGGAGCGCAGAACATCGGTGTTTCCTATGCAGGCTCGGTCACCACCACATTACCCGTAACGGTGAACCCGTCTATGCCAGTGAGCCTTTCCATCGCAGCTTCGTCAAACAACATTTGCGCGGGCACCCCTGTTACCTTTACAGCCCTGCCAACCAACGGCGGCTCAACCCCTGTTTATCAGTGGAAGAAGAATGGCGGCAATGTTGGAACAAACAGCACAACCTATACATACAATCCGGCCAACAACGATGTGATCACCTGTGCGCTGACCTCGAACATAGCTTGTGCGACAGGAAGTCCTGCAACCTCGAACCCGGTTACCATGACGATAAGCCCGGTACAGACGGTCACTGTTTCGATAGTGGCCTCGGCTAACCCTGTATCTTCAGGAACGCCTGTTACCTTTACCGCAACCCCTGTCAATGGGGGCACAACGCCATCATTCCAGTGGAAAGTAAACAGCGTTAATGTCGGCACCGGTGGCAACACCTATACCTACACGCCCATGAACGGTGATGTGGTTTACTGTATCCTTACCTCCAATTCACCCTGTGCATCGGGGCTTGGCACCTCCAACCTTGTAACGATGACGGTAAATGTTCATCCTGTCAGGGTGATCATGCCAACGCTTTCGGCCACTCCCGGACAAACGATCAACGTACCGGTTAAACTCATCGGAGCGACTTCTGCGGGAACCCCGATCAGCAGTGCGAACCTTCAGATCAGCTACAACCCGTCGGTGCTGACGTATGTGAACCTGGTGAATTTCAATTCCAGGATGCCGGTTGTTGACTGGTTCTATTCAGGCGGCAGCGGCACCATTGCAGCGAACTGGATGGAACCGGCCCTCGACACGATTGCCATGGCCGACAGCACAACACTTTACGAGATTCAGTTCACCTATACTGGCGACAGCAGCTCGCTTCCATTCCTGGTGTCGGAGTTTACCGATATCAATAACGGCATGGTGCCGACCACCACCCTTAACGGGGCTGTAAGGCAGTTGCCTGCACTTTCTGGCCCAACTACAGTTTGCCAGAATTCAACGGGTAATGTATACACCACGGATGCAGGCAAGAGCGGCTATGCCTGGACCGTCACCTCAGGTACCATCACCTCAGGTGGAGGCAATACGGATAACACGGTAACGGTAACCTGGCCCATTCCCGGATCTGGCAGCGTGAAGGCGCGATATACAGGAGGAACCAACGCAACCTTGCCGGTAACAATCACCCCTTCGGTACCGGTAAGTATATCGATAGCAGCCTCAGCGAACAACATTTGTGCCGGCACCCCGGTTACCTTTATGGCCACGCCAACCAACGGCGGCTCAACCCCTGTTTACCAGTGGAAGAAGAATGGTGGCAATGTGGGAGCCAACAGCACGACCTATACATACAATCCGGCCAATGGCGATGTGATAACCTGCGGACTGACCTCAAACATAGGCTGTGCGGTAGGAAGCCCTGCAACCTCAAACCCGGTTACCATGACGATAAGCCCGGTACAGACGGTCACTGTTTCGATAGTGGCCTCGGCTAACCCTGTATCTTCAGGAACGCCTGTTACTTTTACAGCAACCCCTGTCAATGGTGGCGCAACCCCATCATTCCAGTGGAAGGTCAACAGTATCAATGTAGGCACCGGTGGCAATACCTATACCTACACGCCGATGAACGGCGATGTTGTTTATTGTATCCTGACCTCGAATGCACCTTGTGCCTCAGGTCTTGGTACGTCGAACCTTGTAACGATGACTGTCAATGTTCATCCTGTCAGGGTGATCATGCCTACACTTTCGGCCTCACCGGGACAAACGATCAACGTGCCGGTTAAACTCATCGGAGCCACCACGGCAGGAACACCCATCAGCAGTGCGAACCTTCAGATCAGCTACAACCCGTCGGTACTGACGTATGTGAACCTGGTGAATT
>JBAXDH010000187.1:0-5197 GCA_037141055.1 bacterium
CGATTTCCCGCACAAGTTCGTTGATTTTCAATTTTGCCTCAACGTTTCCTTCTTTGTTTTCAAGTGTTTTAGCTATTTTAAGTGATTTGATCTGCTCTTCAAGTTGCCTGATGATTTGATTTTGCTCGTTAACGGTATGCTTTAATCCGTCTATTTCAGTTAAATATTGTTTGTTTTCAGCGCGCTGAATTTGGTTTCGTTCCAGGAGCCTTCCCAACTTGTATTCAATTCCTGAAACCAGTGTGGCCACATCCTTCATGGGTAAGCGTCATTTTAATTGATGCAAAGATAACTATTTATTTTATTTTTTTCAACAGGAGTATTACCTTTTGAAATAACCCCGATTAAGCGATATACTGAATCTTGGCAGGTTTGCAATCGCAAAGCTGCTTAGATTCAATTATACTGAGCGTTTGAGTTTGCTTTTTTTTGCAAACTCAAGTAGCCGAAGTATAAACACACTTATAAAACTGAAGGGTTATGAATGCAGCATTTCTTTCCTATTTGTGGAAGCACAGGCATCTCAACCGGGAACTTAAAACAGAAGCCGGTGATGAACTGACAATTTTACACCCGGGCGATCAGAACACCGACAGCGGCCCTGATTTTTTCAATGCCAGGATCCGGATCGGGCATACTACCTGGGCCGGGAATGTTGAAATCCATGTACAGGCGTCGGACTGGTATAAACACGGGCATGACGGCAACCCGGCATACGATCGTTCGATCCTGCATGTTGTTTATGAGCCGGATCAGGTGGTCTATCATCAAAATGGCGAACCGATTCAGACACTGGTCATCCGGAACCAGTTTCCCGGGTGGATTTATGACCGCTACCGGCAGATGATGAGGAATCAGCAATGGATCCCCTGTCTGAATCAGCTGAATTCACCGGGAGACCCGGGCATCAGGCTGTGGATGCCGGCCCTGGCGACAGAGCGCCTTGTTTATAAGGCGAACAACATCAGGCAGTTGTTAACGGGATGCGGCAACGATTGGGAAGAGGCATTTTACCGCCATCTTGCCTGTACGTTTGGCTTCAATATCAACAACCTGGCGTTCGAATTGCTGGCAAAATCACTGCCGCTCAAAATCGTACGGAAGCATTGTGAAAACATGTTTGAAATGGAGGCGTTGCTGTTCGGGCAGGCAGGAATGCTTGAAACGGATTTCAATGATTTGTACCCGTGGGAATTACGCCAGGAGTATCATTTTTTGCGGCGCAAATACAACCTCGGGCCGGTTCCTGAAAGCACTTGGAAATTCCTCAGGCTGCGTCCTCCGAATTTTCCAACGATCCGGATCAGCCAGTTTGCCGCTTTTCTTTGTTCCACGGGGGCAAGGTTTTTCAATCTTTTCGGGGAAATCCCCGGTCACCAGGCAACTGAAATTTTCAGGATCGCTGCATCTGCTTATTGGGATACGCATTATGTTTTCGGCAAACCCGCTGCTTCAGGCAGGAAAATGATGGGAGAGACCGGGCGTAAATTGTTGGTTATTAATGGCCTTGCTCCATTCCTGTTTTTTTATGGAACAGAAAAGGATCAGCCTTCAATCCGTGAAACAGCACTTGAATACCTGGAATGGGAGAGGGGGGAGGATAATGTTCACATTCAGAGATGGAAGGAAGCTGGGTTTCCGGCAGACAATGCGATGCAGACACAGGCGCTTCTCCACCTGAAGCATTTTTACTGTGATAAAAAACAGTGTCTTGAATGCAGGGTCGGGAGCTGGCTGTTGACCAGGAATGGAAAATGAAAAATGCAAAGTTAAAATGCAAAGTCAAAATGCAAATATTTCAAAAATACAGAGCATTATGGATACACGAGCGATCAGAAGGCGGATGGCTGTATTGGTTGGCGATTACCTGACGTACAACCGGGCGGAGCAGAGGGGAATAGTGGTGCTGAGCATGATCCTGATGCTGGTAATTGTTGCAGGTTCAGTGATCCCGGAGGGAACTTTACAGGAATCGCCGGATTTTTCCGCGTTTTCAAAGGAGATACGTGAGTTTGAATCGGCATGGCAGAAAGCGGCAGATTCCGACAGCATCGCCCGTGCTCAAAAATTTCAGAACTACAAGGGCAGGTTTGGCAAGTGGTCTCACGATTCGGCCAAATACAAGGCGATGACACCAAAGCCTGTTGTCATCATCGAACTGAATTCGGCTGATACATTTGACTTGCAGCAATTAAGGGGTATCGGGCCCGGTTTTGCCAGGCGCATTGTAAACTATCGCGAACGCCTGGGCGGATACTGCGACAAACGCCAGGTCCTGGAAGTCTTTGGCATGGATACTGCCAGGTACAGGTTAATTGAAAAAAACCTGGCAGTCAATAAGGATTCTGTTCATACGATAAACCTGAACATCGCCACTTTCAAGGAACTCCTTCATCACCCGTATTTCCCTTTTGCCGTTACCAAAAATATCATGATCTACAGGCAGAAAAATAAGGTGTTCCGGTCGGTCGATGAGATAAGGAATATCGGTGGAGTGACCGATTCACTTTTCAGCAGGATGGTCGTCTATTTGCGGCTCGGACCATGAGCCGTCATCCTCTTCGCTATCGTCGCCCCAGTCCCATGTTTTACGCTGTGGCCCCTGCTTTCGGTAATAAATTGCCAGGAGCAGGCCGGCCAGAAGTCCCATGAGGTGCGATTCCCATGAGATGGGCTGGTTCGGGAACAACTGGGGAAAAACTCCCCAGATCAGTCCTCCATAAAGGAACGCTACAAGCATGGTGATCACCAGGAGGCCGGTTTCCCTCCGTATCATTCCGCTGAAAAAAAGGAAGGATGCAAGCCCGTAAATCACGCCGCTGGCCCCGATGTGTGCGGCGCCTCCCCGGGCATAAACCCATACCCAGATGCCAGTGATCAGGTACGTGAGGAACAGGATCATCCAGGCGATGTCCTTGTAAAAGTAGAACAGGAATGATCCGAGGATCAGCAAGGGCAAGGAGTTCGCAAACAGGTGGGCAAGATCGGCGTGTAGAAACGGCGAAGTCAGTATCCCGGGCAGGCCTTTCACTTCAAGCGGGTATAAGCCGTAATTGTTTAATCCAAGGTCGAAAATAATGTCCGCTCCCTTGATAATCCATAACAACAGCACAAAAATTGCCGGGAATGTCATACTGCGGTATATCCTTAATTTTTCCGGGTCGGCCAAAGCATAATGATTTACCGATAAAATTAGTTAAATTAGTGTTAATACTCCCCCAAAAAGTAAAATAAAAGTACCTTTGACGATTCAAAATCATATCAATTAAGCTTTTCACAATGAATAACACCTTTGGAATAAATATATTCAGAATCAGTGCCGCCCTGATGTTTGCGTTGTTGGTTGCAAATTTTTCACAGGCTCAGAGCCTGAAGCAGGACCCGAACGCCGGCATTAAAAAATACAACGAGGTGATGAGGCTCATCAACAACTCATACGTCGACACCGTGAATGAAGCCCGGCTGGTGGAAAAGGCGATCATCGAGACCCTGAAAGAACTCGACCCCCATTCGGTTTACATCTCGAAAAAAGATATCCAGAAAGCGAATGAGCCGCTAGAAGGCAATTTTGATGGCATCGGTGTTCAGTTTGAGATCATGAAAGACTCAATTTCAGTGGTTCATGCAATTTCCGGGGGACCGTCCGAGCGGCTGGGCATCATGTCGGGGGATAGAATTGTAAGGATAGACGGTGAAGTTACCGTCGGGAAGAAGCTGAACAACCAGTTTGTGCTTGATCACCTGCGCGGAAAAAGAGGAACCAAAGTAAACGTCTCCATTTTCAGGAAAGGAAAGAAGGACCTGATAGATTTTACGATTGTCCGCGATAAAATTCCCATCAACAGCATCGATGCGGCGTATATGATCAAGCCCGGCATCGGGTACATCAACCTGAACAAGTTTGCACAAACTTCCATGCAGGAATTTTACGAATCGGTGAACAAGCTGAATTCACAGGGAATGAAAAGCATGATCCTCGACCTTCGCAACAATTCGGGGGGAATGCTGGGAACCGCCATTGAATTGTCGGATGAGTTTCTGAAACCCGGTAAACGGATTGTATACACCCGGGGAATAAATTCGCAACCCGAAGATTATTACTCCACCGCCCGCGGCCTGTTTGAAACAGGAAAACTGGTGATCATGATCAACGAGAATTCAGCATCGGCCAGTGAAATTGTCTCGGGCGCCATCCAGGACTGGGACCGCGGCATCATCGTCGGACGCCGGTCCTTCGGAAAGGGGCTTGTTCAGCGGCCGTTCCAGCTGGGCGACAGTTCCGTGATCCGGCTCACCACCGCCAGGTATTACAACCCGTCGGGCAAATGTATTCAGAAGTCATATGCCGAAGGCATCGACAAATACTATGAAGATTTCAGCAACCGCATGAAGCACGGTGAACTGATCCATCCCGACAGCATCAAATTTCCCGATTCCCTGAAGTTCTATACCAACAGGAAACGGGTTGTATACGGAGGCGGCGGCATCATGCCCGATGTTTTCATTCCATGGGATTCAACCCCGATTTCGGATTATTATCTCGACCTGCGACGCAAAAATGTGGTCAACACTTTCGTCGGGGATTATGTGGATAAATCGCGCACTTCACTCAAGGAGAATTACCCCCAGTTCAGCGCATATCAGCAAAATTTTCAGACGGATGATGCATTCATGAATGAATTTTTCACCTATGCCGAAAAGGAGGGTGTTAAAAAAGACGAAAAGGGATATGCTGCTTCGGAAAAGCTGATAAAGTCGCAACTAAAAGGATTGATTGCCCAGAAGCTCTGGGACATGACCGAGTTGTACACAATTCTCAACCAGTACGACGAAGAGGTGCTGAAAGCGGTGGAAGTTGTCGAGGATAACGCATTATATCAGAAACTCAAAATTGACCGTTAAGTCCGGCGAAAATTCCGGTTTACCATTCCTGTACCTAGCTCTTCCCGTGATGGATGAGCCCGACCTGCTTGTCCGGCTGCTTGACTGCCTGGTGCGTCAGACCTACCGCCAGTTTAAATTGTTCGTATGTGTAAATCAGCCGGAGTCGTGGAGGCATGACCCCGGCAAAGCAGGTGCCTGTGAGCGCAACGAAACAACCATGCTGGTTTTGGCCGGATTTTCCGGGATCGACATTGAAGTTATCGATCGTTCGTCTGCCGGCCACGGCTGGACCGGGAAAAAGCACGGGGTCGGG